>JBIRBD010000064.1:0-10580 GCA_044326465.1 Chthoniobacterales bacterium | reverse complement strand
GTAATGATGTTTTAATTTCTGAAGAGAATCCTCTTGAAATGAAAACCTCCTCTGGTGTTTTGGATAGGGTAATTAATATCGCTTGTTATAACGATGTCACGTATGCCTTGCGTTCTGATGGCACGGTATGGAGCGCGGGAAATGAGACCGCATCGACAGGATTGGCAACACAGCTCGAAGGCTTTAGTGATATTGAGTCACTTTCAATGGACCAAGGAGAACTGCTTTTCCAAAAGGCAGGTAAAAAATTTTACCGACTCAATGGAGAGCTTTATCCACGGAAAAAAGAAGGTTATAAGAAATTTTAAGGTTGTTACCTTCTCCCTCTTTTTTCTAAATTCGAAGAATGATCCCTGATTTTCCTCCTGATTGGTGACCCATCATTTGTAAATGTAATTTTGACCTCTTTGGCAAACTAAGCTATTCCTCTTGCTATGTCAGAAAACCAAAAAACCATGAGTGAAGAACCAATCGCTGTAGTCATTGAAGAAATTGAAGGAAACAGTGTTCCTTTAGCAGAAGATGACTTTCTCTCCTCAAAAGAGAGAGAGAAGGAGGTTCCTCTTGCTCCTGCTATACCGGTTCAGCCAGCTTTGGAAGTAGAGCTTCGATTTTTATTAGATCGCAAGCGAATGCCACTGACGGAAATTCGTTCTCTTGCTGAAGGAAAAATTATCACCTTGGGATGCTCTGAGTTTCAGGCTTCCGTAATGCTTCAAGAAAAAATCATTGCGCAGGCGGAGCTTGTATTAGTGGATGGACGTCCTTCTCTTCAGATCACAAAGGTTTTTAGCGGAGTGTGATGAGAAAAAATCTCGATCTCCATTCTACTTGGGCCTAACTCCATGACTAATCCAAGAATTACAGCAGGCTCAGTATTGCCTCTTGATAGGCCCGATTCCTCCGATGTACTTGTTGCAGGCCTTTTTCGTGGGAAGGAGATAAAAAAATCAACACTAAGAGCAGATGCTGATTTTGGAATTTATGCAGAAGAGGAGCCAGGAAAGTCAGCAAGTAGTAAAAAAGCATCTTTAAAAGCAAATGTCCAAAAACAGGAAAAAGAAACTTTTTCTGAACAAGAAGAAGATCTTCCTGATTTTGAGGAGTTTGCTGGCTCTCCAGATTTCCAGCGTTTTATGGCTCAGATGCGTCGGAGTCAACGTAGCGGAAGTTATGCAGAAATACGCGAAGCATTAGAGGAAAACTTTGAAGATCCTACGCTCAAAAATGCAGCTTTGGTTGTAGCTATAAAATTGCTTGATAAGCAAGAAGGAGACCCTGATCTCAAAAAGCTTCTTCAGCAAGTTCTTCAAGAGCTCGTTGAAAGCAATGGTCCAGAAATTCGCGCAGGTTATAATGTTTCCAATATCGCTGCATCTACTGTTAGTAGTGATGCAGAGTTAGTTGCTGCTTTGAGAGATTTCTATTGTCAGGTGATTTTTGGCGATCAGAATTTAGTGAACACCTACTATTACATCATGAAGTCGTTTCCTGATAAAATAGAGAGGGCAAAACGAGACCAAGAGCGCAGAAATCAGAAAAATGCCTACGCAGATGAGCTAGATGGACCTGAAGGGCAGAAGCGATTAGAAAAAGCATTAGAGTTTTTATTGAAGTCATTAGCTGCCGAGTTGAAATCAAATGCACCTTCCTTAGAAGCCCCATTACTTAAGAGCGTCATGGATGGAATCTGCCAGATGGAATTTTTGCGTAATTCTTATCGTTCTTTTCTTCAATTACTCACTAAAATGAATGCGCAATGTTCAGTAATTCCAGTAGCTCCATCGCGTCTTATTAAAGAAATACTAGGTCGTGTAACCAGAGAGGCTATGAGTCACGATGAGTTTTTGAGGGTTGCAGCAGAATTTGGAGTCCCTCCACTTCAACTTTCTATTGAATTTTTAACGCGCATTTATGATATGGTGAGGCTATTTCCTGAAAGAGTTTTTCCTAATGCTAAAAATCGAGAGGTTTTTTTAACGGCAGTGCAGCATGCTTTAGATTCTGCCATTGCTAGAGAAAGCGAGGTGGCTGAGTGAAGATGATGAGAGATCATATTCAACAAATAATGAGGCATTCTGACTTGTTCTTTTCGTCTCAAGCTTCGTTGTCATCTTTTGCAATATTTTTAAATATTGAGCAGTCTTCCGCCTCGCCCGTCACCAAAATACCAGCGCCATAATATCTCACTATTTATTGAACATGATCTCCGACATTGTTAAAAATTTTTGTGAAGAGTATGGCTTAAGGGGTCTCTCGATCGAAGATGGGGGAGTGTTAAGGCTAACTATTGCTGATGTTGGTGACTTTCAGCTCGTGCAGACAAGTGGAAAGCTTTTAACAGGGTTAACCAGAAAAATTGAAAATTTTTATTTATTAAGTGGTCGAAAAATTTTAGGCGCTTGCCATTTTAGAGAGCCTCATTTTAGACCCTTGCATGCTCAGCTAAAGGATGACACTTTGGGTATCTTCTATGTTTTTGAAGAGAGCGAGATAACAGTAGCGATTCTTTCTCAATCAATAGAATCGCTGACGGATGCCATGGATAAAATTTTCCAAAATTTATAATGTCTCTCGACGCACTTTCACCATTTGATTTTAATGCAGGTATTGTTGCCGTCTCGCAACCGAGTCAGCCTCCGATGCTGCCTAGGGAGAGTCCTTCGCCTCCCTTATTGGGCGAATCGCCTGTTCAAAGCAAGCTAGAAGAGCTTTTTCAAGTATGCCAATTAGATAGTATAGAAATGGACTCTATGGCTCTTCCTCCTGAAACCTTACAAGTTCTTTCTAGAGAGCCACTAAGATCACTTATTTCCGACCTTGAGAGGTTGCTAATGTCAGCAGGAGGAATTGCTCCATTGCATGAAATCGATCGTGTTACAGAAATGTTAAGTGAAGAATTAATGAATCACGAGTTATTGTCGGCTTTTCGTCGTGCTATTGTGGGAGGCTAAAAAAATAAATTTTCCCTAACACTCTCTAAAAACCATGGCGACTAATTTTTCTTCAACAACCAGAGAGCGTTTGCATGCTCTTTTGGATTTGTTGAGTTATCTTTACATGATTCATGGAAAACCTGAACGTGCACGTGATTATTTGCGCTTGCTCGTGAGGCTTCGTCCTAGCGAGAGTCGCTTGGTTCGTGCATTAGCTCACAGTGAGCTTGAGGCTGGTGATCCTAAAAAAGCAAAAGAGATGTTAGAAAGTAGCTTGCATATGACCATGTCTCAAAGAGAACGTGCCGCTACTTATTTGATTTTAAGTCGAGCATTATTAAGATTGGAACTTCTGGAAGATTCAGCAATAGCTGCGAATCAATTCATGATATTAAGAAAAAGCTTAGAAGCTTAGGTGGGCGGATTAAAAAGTATGAATAAATTTTTAGAACAGATTCATGGCTTAATTACCCGTTCAAAAAAGTTTGGGGACTTTTATATTGCGTTTCTATTAGTCGCCATTATTGCACTTTTCATTCTGCCTATTCCAACATGGTTGTTGGATACGTTGATTTCATTAAATTTAATGATTTCAATTGTGATGCTGATGATGGCGCTTTATGTGCCCAATGTTCTGGCTTTTTCTACTTTTCCCAGTCTTTTGCTTATCACCACGCTCTTCCGACTAGCGCTCAATATTACCTCTACTCGTATGATTCTGTTAGATGGATATGCTGGAGAAATCATTTACGCTTTCGGAAATTTTGTTGTCGGAGGAAACTTTGTTGTCGGTGTTGTTATTTGGTTAATTCTTCTTGTTGTTCAGTTCATCGTTGTGACAAAAGGAGCAGAACGTGTTGCTGAAGTTGCTGCTCGTTTTACACTTGATGCGATGCCTGGAAAACAGATGAGTATTGACGCCGACATGAGGGCAGGTGTTATCGATATTAAGGAAGCTCAAAAACGTCGTGGCAATGTTGAAAAGGAGAGTCAGGTTTTTGGCGCTATGGATGGTGCTATGAAATTTGTTAAAGGAGATGCCATCGCAACATTAATTATAGTATCAATTAATATCATTGCTGGAATTACCATTGGCGTGATGCAAAAAGCGATGCAGATAGGAGCTGCTGTTCAGACATATTCTATTTTATCCATTGGTGATGCTCTTGTATCGCAGATACCAGGTCTTCTTATTACGATTACAGCAGGCATCATTGTAACACGTGTTGGATCGGAAGAAAAAGCAGGTCTTGGTACTGATATTTTTGGTCAAGTCTTGGCTGTTCCGAAGGCACTACTGATTGGAGGAAGTATTTTAGCTTTTTTTGTTATTGTTCCAGGGTTTCCAAAATTACAATTTGGTCTTTTAGCCATTGTTGTTCTTGCTTTGGGATACATGCTTCAGCGAGGTGCACTTCCTATTTTAAAAAAAGGATCACTGCTCCTTTCTTCCTCTAGCGGGCAAAAATCTTCTGCTGCGCCCGGTTCTCCTGCTGCAGAAAAAGAAGCTGCTGCAGGAGGGGATGATTTTACTATTACAGTTCCTGTTCTTCTTGAAGTGGATGCAGCAATTCAAGAATTGGTATCGCCAGATGCTCTTAATACCGAACTCATTCAAGTTAGACGAGCTCTTTACCATGATTTAGGAGTTCCTTTTCCCGGCATTCATTTGAGATTCAATGAAAATCTAAAAAAAGGACAATATCAGCTATTACTCCAAGAAGTTCCGATGTCAGAAGGCCTGCTTCGTCCTGGTTGGCTCTATGTTAAAGAAAGCCAAGAACACTTGCTTGCCTTCCATCTTCCTTTTGAGCCAGTAGAAAATCCTCCCGATCAGGTCCCCGCAGCTTGGGTTTCTGTTTCAGAACAAATTCTTTTACAACAGATTGGGCTTGCTGGTATGGATTCATCAAAATTATTGAGTTTTCATATTTCTCTTGTTCTTAAAAAATATGCTGCTGATTTTATTGGTCTTCAAGAAACCCGCATGCTTCTTTCACAAATGGAAGCAGAAAATGCTGAAATTGTTCGTGAGGTGCAGCGCGTATTGCCGCCAACAAAAATAGCAGAGGTATTACAGCGACTGGTTCAAGAAGATATTTCGATTCGGAATTTAAGGACTATTTTTCAAGCTCTTATTGAATGGTCGCCTAAAGAAAAAGATGTTTTATTACTTACAGAATACGTAAGAATTGCGCTTCGCCGCTATATCAGTTACCACTTTAGCGGAGGGAGGAATGTGTTGGTTGCCTATATTTTGGAACCAAGTGCAGAAGAAGCTATCAGAAAATCTGTTCGGCAAACATCTGCTGGAAGCTTTTTGGCCATGGATCCCACAGCTAGCAAACAACTCATTCATTCTGTTAAAGAGCAAGTCGGTGATATTGCCAGTAGAGAAAAACCACCTGTTCTTATTACCTCAATGGATGTTCGTCGTTATATGAAAAAACTTATTGAACTAGATATTCCTCAATTGACAGTTCTTTCGCATCAAGAGTTAACAGAGGAAATAAATATTCAGCCATTAGGACGCATAGGACTACATTAGCCCGATTTTCATGAAACCTTGGTTAATTAAAGTACTCAATGGGCCTAATGCAGGTGCTCAAATCTTAGTATCGAAAGAGGTTTCTGTCGGAACTTCTATTGATTGTGATCTTATTCTCAATGACCCGCATATTTCTGCGCTGCATTGCCAACTTAAAAAAGGTGATGCAGATGAATTTGAGATTATTCCCAAAGAGGGCGTTGTTTTTGTTAATGGGAAAAAATTAGAAGAAGCGACTGGAAAATTATTGCTGGGAGAAGTTTTGACCATTGGCAGCACCCATCTTACTGGAGGTCCTAGCGAGCAGCTGTGGCCGCCGATAACAATTCCTGAAATTCAAGAAATCGGAGGGGTTTGGCAACCTGTCGTGCCATCACCTACAAGTGTTGTTTTGAACAATGACCCAAAAGAAGTTTCTAAAAAACGAGCAAAACTTTCAAAAAAATCACTTCGTATTATCATTCTTATTCTTTTCTGCATCTGGTTAGGATCCTTCTTGCTCAGGGTCGTCAATCACAGAAACCTCATCGTCAAGAGATCTGAGTTTAGACCATCTTCTTTTGAGAAAGAGGAATCGTTAGAGCCAAAAAACCAACTGATGCTTGTTGAAGCAACAGCAAGTGATCTGAGAAAAAAGCTTCCAAAAGATTACATTAAGACCGTTGAACGCAACGGAGAGTATATAATCTATATCTACGTTCGTAATCAAATAGAGTATGACTTGGCTCGCAAGGTAATGAATAGCCAAGCGATTTTAGTTCCATCAAACATTATTAATATCGATGATATTGATGACAGCGCAGGTGCCATGATGAAGGCATTGAATTTTTCCGTCGATGTTAGTGTGGATCATCGCGGAAAGGCAACATGGTATGGTTATCTCCCTAATAATGAAGCGCTAGATTCTATTAAAAATCAAATTGCCAGAGATATTCCTGCTATTACAGAAGATGAATATCATATTATTTTAGGAAACGAAGCTGTTAAAAAAACGCATAATATTTTACAACAAAATCAATTTGGAAATATTGTAGCGGCCGCAGAGCGGAATAATATTACACTGGCAGGAACTATTTCATCTGCTGATAAAACGCGTTGGAAAAAAACACTCAAGGAGCTTGAACGCGAATTTTTAGGAGGAGTTCAATTTGCTAACATGGTCACCGTTAGTACTGGGGTTACGAAAGTGCGAGGTTTTTTTAATGCACCAGTGGTTTCTGTTTCCATTTCCTCGACCCCCTATGTTGTTCTTCAAAATGGAGAGCGCATCTTTATAGGGGCACAGGTTAATGATGGATATGTTGTTAGTTCTATTACAACGGAGGCAATAGAGTTAACAAATAGCGAAGAGAAAAAATTTATACCGCTTATTAAGCATTAGAGCATTGCACTAAAACGATAGTTGAAGAAAGAGTACAAGGGTTAACTCTCTGTACACGAAAATTTTAAGATAAATTTTTAACCTGTTGATAGATAGAGTATTTCCTAGCGAATGCTCTACTACTTAGAATTTTTTTATAAAAAAATTCTTTTTTATGTTCTTTGTATAATCTTTGTGTTCCTTGTGGTGAATTCTTTTTTGAAACGTTGGTAGCAGCAAAAATTGTCGTGTACAGAGGGGTTAACTTTTGATTTTTAAAAATCTTAGAAGGGTATATCCTTAGACAATGAAAACGCATCTTCTTAGAATAATTCTTTTTCTCTGCTTCCTTGCCTCTAGCAGCTTTAAAATACAGGCGCAGACGCAGAGGCTTGCATATGCTGAGGCGGAAGCTACTTTGACTTCTTCCGCTCCAATTCACTCGTCCGTCGTCGCTCCGTGTGATATGGCGGGCAGGCTAGTGCAACAAGTGACCGCTGCACAATATTGTGATTTTCTCAATCATGTTGCGACAGAAGACCTTCATCATCTCTACGATGAGAAAATGGCGACTGACCCTCAGGCAGCCTGCATCGTGCGCGTAGGTGCGCCAGGAGGCTATCGATACAAAGTCATCGCTGGACGAGGAGATTTTCCAATTTCATATGTCACTTGGTTGGATGAAGCCCGCTACTGCAATTGGTTGGAGGCCAGCGTAGCCAGCGAAGCTGGCAGGTCAGAGATTACAGATGACACCTTACAGGAAGATTCTACCAAAAGAGGAGTCTATGATTTGAGCGGTATTGATGATGGTGTAACGGATGATCATTTTTCACCAGATCTCTTTGTCTCAAAAAATCTGAAGGCAACTTGTTGGATTTTCCATGATGAAGAAGGTTTGAGTAATAGCTTAACTTCCATTGCGAGAGGAAATTCTTATTTTGAAATGGCTACATTATCAACTCCCTCATTGACTCTAGCTGCGGCAACTGCTTCCACTGCATCTTCAAATTCAACCTTCAACTCTTACATCAAAGATGTAAGTGGTGTAGCCGTAATTATGGGGCTAGCAGCGTTTGGTTCAATAGGGATGGTAGAAGAGAGTAGTGTTGTAGGAGCCGCAACACGAGAACAAAGCTCTCTGACGCTTGCTGATTTTAGAGCAGCAGCAACAACTCACCCTACAGCATCACGTCTTGTCATTCATGAAGATGGTACTATTCAACCTCGAGAGGCTAACCCTGATACTGCTGGTAGAAATCGAAGTGAAAACTTGACTATTCATCAAGCTCTTAGAGATGCATTAACGCATGAATATCCAAGAAGAGCTGCAGAATTATTTTCTTCAAATGCAAAAATAATTGATAATCCTTCCCATTTGAGTGGAGAAGCACTTCGTAATATTTTTATTAACATAAATAATCTACATAACATAAATGAGACTAAGGATTCTAATATGGAGCTTGTCTTTACTAACCTCAAGGTTGCTTGGTCTGATTTGATGGCTAAAGCTGATGCTTTTACTAAGAAGCGAATAGATCTTTGGGAGGTATGCACTGCTGCTAGAGTTGTTCAAAATTCTGCTGCTCAACTAAAGCAGCGTAATAGAAACATTAAAGCTATTGAAGAGATTGCTTGGAAAATAGAAAACCTTTCTCACTCTATTACTGAAACTGCTTTTTGGGCTTCTGATACTAAGGATGCTATTACCGTTAAAACTGCTATCGTTCATCAGCAAGAAGGCGACGTTATTTCAGCTGTTTGTCAGCTAGAAGATTCTGCTGCCAAACCTATTGTTATGAATGTTGCCACTGGTTTAGCTAGTATAGTTCATATGAACCTCAATATTTCTCTTTCTGCTGAAGATTTAATTATTCAACATCTTATTTCAGATGCTAAATGGGCTGTTAGTAATGTTGCTAAAGGAATAGCCAGTAAAGACTCTCAAGCTTCTCATGCTGTTTGGTCTAGTGAGTTTGATTGGGCCAAACAAGTTATTGATGAAGGCACTCAGTTGATTGAATTTCTAAGCAAGCTTATCGACCAAAAATCAACTGAATCAGAGGCAGTCATAAAAATTTCTTCCCTTGAATCTTCAGCTCATCAAGATTTTCTTAGTGAAAAAGTTGAGGCTAAAAGCCCTAAGGCTGAAACGCCCCAAGAAGCTTTATTTTTAAAAACAGAATGGAAAAAGCTAGATCCTAAACAAAGAAAAGTTGAGGCTTCCATCTTTCAAAAAAAAGCTGCTAGGGCGGAGAATAGTGCTATTGATGCCTATATCCAATTATTAGATGCTTACGATGAGAGTAATTCTTACGAAAAAATGTCTTCTCTTGCAAATGATGCCTATCAAAAAGCAGTAAAGGCTAAAGAAGCTTGGAGAAAGCTAGCAAATGCTCATCGTATTGGTTTTGAATTGAGTTCAGACGATTTAAACAATAAAGACTGGTGGGGTAGTAAGTTTGAATCTTCTAAAAACAATGAGGCTGTTTGGGGCGATGCGCTTGAGTCTTATCAATTTGACTATCAAGGTAATCCTGAATTGAAGGAGCATGGAGATTCTCTAATTTCTAAAAGAGAATTAAAAGAATTCTTTTATGCGACCCTTATAAATTTTAAGGAGACTCAAGGGCCAGAAATATCGCAAAAGATACGAATAAGAATTCTGAAAACGATGATGCCTAATCCCTATGTTCGTGCCGAAGAGACAGTGAATGCAGCTGGTAATGTTTTAGATCGACAAGAGATGATTGCAACACATCTCTTGGTCAGGTTAAAGGAAGAAGAAAATCCAGAAGAATTTCTAGAAAAATTAAAAAAGAAACTATTGGAACCACTACAATCATTAAATCTTTCTCTGGATTCAGCGACGACACTCGAAGCTATGCTCAATAAGTCTCTATTCATTAAAAGAACGACACCATACACTCCTCTTTATGAACTAAACTTCAGATCTCTCTACGAGAAAAATCTTCAAAATTTCGGATTATTTGAAGAAATCTTAAAGGTGAGTAAGTCTTTAGCAGTTAATAGTGAGCCAGATTATTTGTTAGAGGTATGTACTTTCCTTGATGGTGATTCTGCGAATGCTGTTCCTAATGATCCAAACTATGCTCTTCAATGGAATCTTGATGCAATAAATGGTATTAATGCTCCTGCCGCATGGCAGATCATTGGATCTCCTGGATTATTTGAAACATTAGGTGAAGAAAAACCTCTTATCGCTATTATCGATTCAGGTGCTTATCAAGAGCATCAGGACCTCCAAGATATTTCGTGTGTAGAAGGTATTAACACTGTGGATTCTGACAATGATACTCAAGATAATCATGGTCATGGAACTCATATTACAGGCATCATTGGGGCAGGTCTGAATAATAGACTTGGTATCGCAGGTATTGTTCCGAGTGTTAGAATGATGCTTTGTAAAATTTATGGAGTCAGCAGGAGAGATTCAAGGCCATCAGTTAGAAGCATTACTAGTGCCGTTTATTATGCATGTAATCATGGGGCCAAAATTTTGAATTGTAGTTTTTATTTATACCATTTTCCTGAATTGTTAAACGCTTTCCAGTATGCTCATGAAAAAGGTATTATTGTTGTCGCAGCGGCAGGAAATGAGGGTGCAGATAACGATATGAATCCAAGATTTCCTGCTAACTATGGTATTGATCATGGGCTTGATAATGTCATCTCCGTTGCAGCGACTAAAGAAAATGGAGAATTGTGGTACCAT
>JBIRBD010000181.1:0-2676 GCA_044326465.1 Chthoniobacterales bacterium | reverse complement strand
CTTAAGCTCATGGCAGTGAGCCTAAAAGACAATGCTCGACATGACTCCTAGTACGAGGGCATTTGGTATGCTGCCAGTGCCTGATGGATTAATGACCCATTGCATATCTGGCTGCACATAGAAAAACTGTGTCAGATTGATGCGGTATCCTAGTTCATAAACAAGCGCATAAGTAGGATCTCCATTGTTTTGAGATTCTACAGCAGAGGTATAAGAACTACTGAACGTTCCATAAGAAACGCCAAAAATAGTAGCATCTGCCTTGCGACCGGGAAGTAAGCCGTTATAAATAGCGCCTCCTTTAGCTTGAAAAGTGAGCAAAGAAATACTGTCGTTTTGATCTGGTGCGTAAGTAAATGCTGACCAAAGAGTTAGTCCGTCATTACTGAGGGGGTTTGGTCGATACACCATCTGGTCGCCATGGAGATAAAAAGAATAGGCATAAGGAATGCTTGTTGCGCTTGTAAATTGAGAGGTTCCCGTAGTGCTGTAATAACCACCCACAAAAAAGTGGGAGGGAAGTCCTTGGAGTTTTGAGGCATCAAGAGGTGGTGTAACAGATTTTTGGGAAGCGACTTTTTTTTCAGGAGACTCTGTTGTTACATTTTTCTCGCTTGGTGTTGGTTGAAAAATATAAGAACTACCTGGCTTGAAAAATTCTGGATTCCAATTGTATTGACCAAAGAGAGCGACACCGTCATTTGGATAAAAATTCCAGTTAAGTCCATTCAGTGAAACTTGTGTTATTTGATAGATACCAATGCGAGCATCGCTAGCAGGGTTAATGGCCACTTTCAATCGGCTGCCCCAGCTTGCATTGGGCGAATAGGTTGTCTTCATGTTAAGTGGCGCAGGTCTAAGGTTCCCAACATAGTTCCAGTAGATGGGAGTAACATCAAACTCATCCATGGCACAAACGCGGCCAAGTTTAATATCAGCCTTATCATTCCAGAAAAGTTGATCATAGGAGAGTTCAACAAATTTCATCGTCTCTCCTCCTATTACACTGTCATTAATTCCAATCTGAGAGCCAACATTGTTAGCCGAGAGGTCTTGTTTTGCTCCACCATCTTGCTGCAAGGCACTCATTGTGAAATGTCCACCATGCAAGCCGAAGAGTTTTTCTGTTTCAATAATACAGCTTAACGCGATGCTATCCATGTAAGCAGATCCTCCAGGATTTTTTCCTCCAATAGGATTGCCTATAAAAAGTGAAGTATAGGTTGCCCCTAAGCCAACCCCATTTTTTTCTAGGAAGTCGCGAGTGCCAAACCAATTTCCCGTAGCATCTTTATACTGCGAAATCGTATGCGGTGTAACAGGTCTTACTGCATAAGGAGCAATTGGAACAGTTTGGATTTCTTGACTACCAAATAGTTCTGCTAAAAGTCCATTTTCATCTTCATCTTCAACAGGTGCAGACTGATTTTTACTAACTGTTGTAGTTTGTTCTTGCTCTACCTGATTAGAGGGAAGAGTTGGCTGATTAGTATTAGTAAATGGGAGAAAAAGAGCCAGTGTGAGGTAGAAGAATGGTAACATGGTGATGGTTATTTTAACCTAAAAACGCTAATGGCTTGTGGTAAATTAACGTAATATGCTCAGCCTCAAAATAAATTTTCAACTGGCTTACATACCCATGGGGTACGCCTTAACGTTTAAAAAATCATT
The DNA here is from genome assembly GCA_044326465.1 of Chthoniobacterales bacterium. Lineage (GTDB taxonomy): Bacteria > Verrucomicrobiota > Verrucomicrobiia > Chthoniobacterales > UBA6821 > CAIWMF01. The sequence goes on along the minus strand of JBIRBD010000181.1, from coordinate 1,005 downwards.
TTTAGACTATGCCTTTACCCTAATGTTCTGACTCCCATCACTGTTTTTAGGTAGGGTTAAAATGCTACAAGAAAACTTGATAACGTTAAGAGATAAGCTTAGTTACCTCATTATGTCAAGTGTCATGCAGTGTTAAAACTCCTGCGCCAATGGTATATAGAGGCTTATGATAAAGTATGAGATGCCGTCAGTTCTGAAAAGACCTTGCTAAGAGGCAGGTATAAGGAAGGTCTTGCTGTGAAGGTGAAGCTAAAGGTAAGGCTGAAGAAAGAAAAGTCTTCATCATAAGCATGAATTGCTCTGCTTTGCCCATACAGCAGATTTGCCAAATTAGTGGATTAACAAAGCATCAAGTTCAACAAATTCTAAAAATTGATTAACTTAACTTCCGTGCCCGTTCAGAAGAACGGGCACCGAGCAACAAGGATTGTTCTGTTTCAGAGACGAATATGGCACCCTTTTTCAAAGACCAATTCATCTTTGAAAACATCTGCCGTAAGTGTTTCTCCTTCCAAGATTTTTCCATCCAAAATTTCCATGCTCAGTGGATCGAGGATTTTTTGTTGGATGACACGTTTAAGCGGCCTTGCTCCATACGCGGGATCGTATCCTTCTTTTGCTAAATAAATTTTTGCTTTCTCCGTAAGCTGAAGATGAAGTTTTTGTTTTTCTAGACGTTGAGCAAGGCGCGCGAGCTGAATGTCGATAATTTTTGTAATTTCTTTATCGCTAAGGCGGTCAAAAATAACAATCTCATCGATGCGATTGAGAAATTCTGGTCGAAAATGCCCCCTCAAAGCCTCGAGTACGCGGCGATTGCGCTCCTCAACTTTTAAGTCTTCCATGATAACATGGCTGCCGATATTGCTCGTCATAATGATAACGACATTTTTAAAATCGACCGTGCGACCTTGCCCATCAGTAATACGCCCATCATCGAGTACTTGCAGAAGCACGTTAAACACATCACTGTGCGCTTTTTCGATCTCGTCAAAAAGCACCACG
>JBIRBD010000102.1:0-7350 GCA_044326465.1 Chthoniobacterales bacterium | reverse complement strand
TTACGATGGATTTTTTGTTTTCAGCGAGGCGGAGAATCGAAGCGCTATGCAAGCATAACGCAAGATTCGCGAGCGAAGCTGAAAATAAAAAGGACAAGTACCAAACCTAAAAATCAAACACGAATGGTATAACTCCTGTGGAGCGGCAAGTTGTCTTCTTAGAAAAAAGTACATCTAACCGTAGTCTCTGCCAAGGAGTATGCACCATTCTTAAACATGCAAGCCCTACATAATGTTACAAATTGATGAATTTGATGATTTTGAATTTCTTGTAAAATCTCTTCTATTATGATGATACTTCTTGAGTTCTTTATGATTCTCATTCTTCTCAACTTCTTCAAGTGCAGCAATTAAATCATTACCTTCCTGCGCAAGAGACTTTGCATTATCTAGATCAGTATCGCTTACTCTTGCTGATTGTTCGTATAGATGAGCACTCTCAACCAGGGAATTAATGATTTTTTTATTAGGAGCAAGACACTTCGTTTGCATGGCTGCCTTAGAAAGGCTAATACCTGCACTCCTAAGGCTTTTGGTCTTTATTCGCGCTTCCCCATCCGCAATTATTGCAACTGCGGCTTGTTGGAATAGGCTACCACTATCGTTTAAAAATTTAATGGCTCGTTGATTAGAATTAGTCACCTGTAATTCTTCGGCTACTTCAGACAAGTTATCAGCTATCTTACTAAAATAGCACCTGCTCGATTTGTAAAACTCTTCATTGTATTTAGTCGCAGCTTGTTCGTATAGATCAGTACTATACTTTAACAAATCAACCACTTGTTGGTTGAGATCAGGCTTCTGCGCTTCTTTTGCTGCTTCGATACAGCTAGCAGCTGCTTTCTTAAGAAAGTCTATCCTTAGCTCACGGGCAACTTGTTTTTTATAGGAGTCGCTAGATTCTCTCTCGAGGCCACCTTCTTGAAGTGCGCATTTGAATTGTACGCGGAGATTAGCATTACGACGGAGGAGATCAATGGATTGTTGACTAGTACCAGCAGTAATTTGTGCTTCTAAGGCTCTCAATCTATTTTGATTCTCTATTAACTGTTGCTCATTGCCATTAAGATCGCTTCGTTCAACAGTGAGAGGATCAGAAGTTTTTTCTTGATCAGCTTCAGGAAGCGTAAAAGCAACTTTTTTTACTACTCTTCGAAAATTGCGAGCGGGATTTTCCTCTTCTTTCGGTATGAGCTCAGCACTCAAATCATTTAAAGGTGGGGTGCCGGAGCCACCTCCTTCCATCATTGTTTTGGTTAAAAAAACACCCCCTATTACCAAGCAGATATCACCTACCTCTTCAAATGTAGATAATGTCGAAGATGCTGCATTGTCACTCTTCTGCTGCAAAACCGATGTCAAGAGTAGCTGGTTTCCTGCCAAGCTACTCATAGTAAAGTTACTTCCATTGGATTTTAGTAAGAGATCGCCATCTTTTATATCGTCGGTTAACTCTTTATTTTGAAACCAATTAGAATAATGCTCTTTCTGGATCTCACTTACATAGGTCACAGGAAAATTCTCTCTTCCACCAATAACCTGATAAAAATATTCTCCAGGCCTACCCAGACGCAGAATAGAGACTGCTTCTGGATCAGTTTCCATTTTTACATCATAGAGATGATTGAGGTCACTTGCTGCAACACCATTTAAAAAATCACAGTATTGTGCAGCGGTTACTTGCTTATCTATTATTGGAGTTAATGTAGCAGCAGCTTTGTTCGTCGAAGCAGATCGATCAAAGATGGATACCTCCCCGTAAACAGGGGTAAGAAGAGAGATAAAACAAAAGAAGGTGATTAAAATGAGCTTTCTGAGGGGCGTTTTGATAATAAGAGTAGCAGATTATCTGCGTTGAGGGGGGATTGGACTCTTGACCTGGAGCCAGGTAAGATCACTTTTAAAAAATAGCACCTTTTTTTCTCTTATTAAATTCTTTTTTAAATCCCTGCTTTTTTCCGTGACAGTATCAACCATTCAACGCTTCACTTAACACATGAATAATACTACCGCATGTTCCAGTAAACCCCTCGAAGGAAAAGTTGGCGTTGTTTTTGGCGTCGCTAATAAACGCAGTATTGCATGGGCCATTGCTCAAGCCTGGCACCGGGCTGGCGCAAAACTTTTGTTCAATTACCAAGGCGATCGACTTAAAGAAAATGTTGAAGAACTGACGAGCGAATTTGGTTCCGATGTTTTTCTACAGCCATGCGATGTTTCAAGCGATGAACAGATAGCACAATTTTTTGGAAAAGTTCGCGAGCATTCACCAAAGATTGATTTACTGTTGCATTCGGTAGCTTTTGCACCCAAGGAAGCACTTGAGGGAGATTTTCTTTCTACCTCGCGCGCTGCCTTTGCAACGGCACATGACATTAGCGCTTACTCACTTATCGGCGTAGCCCGGGAAGCGGCCCCGCTTATGACCGAGGGGGGTAGCATTATTGCCATGACCTATTACGGCTCAACAAAAGTAATTCCTCATTACAATGTGATGGGGGTCGCCAAAGCCTCGCTTGAAGCCACAACCCGCTACCTGGCTTACGATCTTGGGGCAAAAAAAATTCGCGTTAATTGTATCAGCGCTGGCCCTGTTCAAACATTAGCCGCACGTGGCGTTTCTGGTTTTTCAGAAATGATCAAACATTACAACGAACATGCTCCACTCAAACGGACTTGCACAACGCAAGAGCTTGGACATACGGGCACGTTCTTGGCGTGCGATGGTGCATCTGGAATTACAGGCCAGGTGTTATACGTCGATGGAGGCTACGAAATAATGGGCATGTGATGAATGGTTGTTTAATTCTACTGATGCCGCGAAGCACTGCGTTGCGCCGGTGCTCGGAGTATCGAGTATGATTTATACACTCAGCTCCTGTGCGCCGTCGCACCTTGTGCTTCATCGGCATCAGTAAATTTAATAACCATTCATTCCCTCTTGTTTGTGAACAAATCAACAATAGCCTTACAGAAAGATTTGCTCTCTATTGTTAGTAATAAACAATCAATCATCGTTGATCTGACTCAGAGAAAAGAATTAGGTCGCGACTTTTGGTTTGCGGCGGCGGTACCAGAAATTGCAGTAGCTCCGACGAACGCGCAGGAAGTAGCTGCAATTCTTGCTTATGCCAATAAAAACAAAATTCCCGTTACGACGCGTGGTGCAGGCTACGGCTACGTTGGTGGAAGTGTACCCGTAGAGGGGGGTATTTTATTAAGCACTGCAAGACTGAACCAACTCCATGAAATCAGCACCACTGATTTTGTCGCCGTGACACAACCCGCTCTCGTCACCGGAGAATTGCAGGCTGCCGCGCGCGCGCAAGGACTTTTTTATCCACCCGACCCCGCGAGCCTTGATCACTGCAGTATCGGTGGAAATATTGCCACTAACGCTGGAGGCCCTCGCTGCCTAAAATACGGCGTCACGCGCAATTATGTACTTGGGCTGGAAGTTGCTCTTACTGATGGATCACTGGTTCGCATGGGAGGTCGCACGCACAAGAATAAAACCGGCTTTGATCTCCTTGGCCTGTTTGTTGGATCAGAAGGATTGCTTGGCGTAGTCACAGAAGCCACACTACGCCTACTTCCGCTGCCTCCCTCGCGCGCAACACTTTCTGCAGGATTTGCCACGATGGAACAAGCGGCAGCAGCGGTGCAAAAAATTTTCTCCTGCGGTTTTCTTCCCTGCGCGTTGGAAATAGCCGATCATTTTACTTTGGAAGCCGCACGTAAGTATTTACCTAAAAAAATCACCTCTCAAATTCCTTCTGGCAGAGCTCACTTACTTCTTGAAATTGATGGTCAACCTGCAAGCGTAAAAAGTGAGCTTGAGACATTGAAAAAAATTCTCGAGGAGACAAAAGCCTCGCGCATCAGGTGTGCAAACACTCCCAAAGCCTGCGATGAAATCTGGGCACTGCGACGCTCTTTTTCTCAATCACTACGAGCCATGAACCTTATCAAACTCAATGAAGATATTGTCGTGCCACGCGGTAGGCTTGTTGATCTGATTGATTTTGCAGAATGCTTACAACGCGAGAGCCTCTTCCCGATTGCCTGCTTTGGTCATGCCGGCGATGGAAATATTCATGTCAATATCATGGTTTCTGCGGAGCAGCAAAAAAATCAGCCTGAAAAAATTGATGCCTTGTTGAATCAACTCTTCGGGCAGGTCCTTGCGTGGGGGGGAGCGATCACTGGCGAACATGGCATTGGCCTTGCTAAGCTGCCATGGTGGGAACAGGCCACATCACCAGAACTAAGAGACCTTCATGAGCGGGTGAAGGTGGCGCTTGACCCGGAGAGAATTTTGAATCCAGGGAAATTTGTATAATTAGTTTTTCTAAGCGGCGTGATTTTTTATGAAAAACTTCGTTTGCTTTCTTTTTGTTTTTACTGCGGCCTGCATTAGCAACCTACAAAGTCTCTCTGCAGAGCCTGCGTCAAATAACTATCGCATTACGGCAAGCGAGTACGCCAATTTTTTAAACACAAAAGCCGTTACCGACGCTCAAAATCTTTATAATGAAAAAATGATCTCTGGTCCAGAAGCAGCCTGCATCATCCGCAGTGGCTCGCCCGGGAATTATTTTTATCAGGTGATCGAAGGAAGAAAAAATTTTCCGATCACCTACGTGACAAAACATGCAGGGGAAGAATATTGCGCTTGGTTGCAACAGCAAGATGCGTATCCACCGAACATTCAGGAGAATAAAGCCCCCTTCCCTACCTCTAATCAAGAAGGATTATCTCTTCTCCTAAGCCAGGATAGCCTTTTTCTTTCGCTTAATAAAAACGAGAACTCTTCTAACACTTATCTTTCAAAAAAAAATATAGCTATTGGAATAGGAACTCTTGTTCTGGCGCTTGGTGTAAGAAACGCTTTGGCATCAAGATGCTGTGAAGAAGAAATAGGCACACAAGCTCCATTAGAAAATCCGCATTCCTTCAACAGCCAGGAGAACAGAGAAGTTTCACCTCTTCCTGAGTCCTCAACCGTTGAAGAAAGAAAACTCGATCAAGAAGATCAACCCAGTGACATGACGGAAGAGAATTTTAAACAAGCACCTAGTCATCATGACCTCATACGCTTTTCGGAAAGCAGCACGCTTACTCCTGAAAAAACAGGTAACGATGAAGAAATAGGCTCACAAGCTCCATTAGAAAATCAAGCCATCCGTTCTAGTGAAGAAGTAGAAATTAATTGTGATGATACCCTCATATTCTTTCCCAAAATGAACACGTTTATTGCTGGAAAAACTCTTCGTAACGAGCTTTCTGAAGGGATAAAACAGACGATACTAAGCTCTCTTAATAAGCGTAAAAACAACGTATTTAAAGCTTTATCTCTTGATCTAGATCGTGCTCACTTTGTCATTTGCGATCAAGCTGGATTTTCTCAAGGGCTCTATACTGCAAACACTGAAAAAGAGGAAGCCATTCAAAGATTCAAAGATTTTATAGGTATAGATCATCCCACCTTAGCAGAAGCAATCGCTATTATCATGAATCAAACACTCTTTGCAGATCGCTTGAGGCTCTTACATGATACTGATTATAAATTTTTTATAGAAGGAGAAGGGCAAAAATTTTCATCCACAGGACTCATCAAATATGGCGGGGATATTTTTTTAGAAGTAGCAAATAATTCAGTACAAATAAATTATAACTTAAAAAAACAGCCGGAAGAATTACTCTCCTTTATTTTGAAGGCTTCTTCTCATCTTGATCAGAAGATAAGTGATAATGAATCTTTCATGTTAAAAGAGGATACTTTTTTCTGTTATCAATTTACAATAAATCCTTATTTTTCAGAAACTGAGCCAATCACATTAGAAAATTTTCCTTGCGACATAACGTGTCTCTATTTCAAACATGAGTACAATATTCATACACAAGAGAATGAAAACTACTGATTGATAGATCACTTGTGTGCGAATAAGGATATCAGTGCAGAAAATTTTCCATGCAATGTTAAGTGGTACAATTTTCAACTCAAATATGAAATTTCAGAATCTGTTTTTTAAAGTCCCTAAGGCTGATGAAGGGGAAGGAGTCGAGGGAGCTCTTCGCAGTCTACAGTAGACTCTGAAAAAAGGTTTTTAGAAAATCTTACTGAAGGAAAATAGATTTCAAACTACTGTTTATAAGATGATTCCACTGAAATCAGTTTTTTTATCTTTAAGTGCAGCTCTTTTTTTGCAGGCACTTGCTCAGGCATCATCAGCTATACAGTCTGATGTCTCCTCGCTTCCACATCAGCCAGCAGTAACGATTGAGGCAATAATCATTGATGATCCAAGCATTACCTTTAATGAAGTCGATCAAAGTGGCATAGAACATCGCTTTATCACTGCTGCAGACTATGCTGATTTTTTAAATGCAGAAGCCGTCAAGGATACGGAAAATTTGTATAATGAAAAAATGGGATCTGATCCGAAATCAGCCTGTATCATTCGCAGTGGCTCGCCTGAAAATTATTTTTATCAGGTGATTGAAGAGAGAGGAAGTTTTGCAGTGACCTATGTCACTCCAAAAAGCGCAGGTTGTTTTTTGGCTTGGCTCGAAAATAATTTGGCACCCGTTGAGCAGAGTGGTATGGATGAAAATTCCAGCTTTTGCAAAATCTTTAGCTCTGCAAAAGAAGAATGCCCTACAGAGGAAGGAAGCGCTTCAGATCAACGGATACATAGTTTACCCTCTGCAGAAGAAGATACTGAGCTGACTTGCGAAGATAATGATTTTTTCCTAGGAAGTAACAAGCTGGGCTATTGCATCAATATCCCCTCCCTAACAGAAACGGAGCCTTTAGCTGAAACCAATTCAAGTTGGAAAAATATTTTTGATTACACCCCAGGTGCAACGGCAGGACAGAGAACACTTGAGGGAATTGGGTTATATGGAGGCTTGGCAATCGGCCTGGCATTAACAGGAGAAATATTACCTCTTCTTGCTGTAACAGGTCCTTCAATAGCTTGCATATGTTTAACTATCACTATTGCGATTATAACTATTCTAGGGTGCATGTACCTTGGAGAAAAATTCGGCAAGTGGCTTGGAAGCTGAAAGTAATCGTTCAGCTGAGAGGAAAAGTATGAGTAAACAAACAGCGTTACACTCTAAACGTCATCCTCTCTATTTATAAAATCGCCTCAAAAACAATCTAGAAAAGAAAAAATCCTATTAAAATCGATTGAAAATTAAACCTAAAAACGGCAATGGCTCGTTATAAATTAGCGCAATATGCTCAGCCTCAAAATGATTTTTCAACCGGCTCACGTACCTTCCAGGTATGCTTCGCCGTTTTAAAAATCATTTTTAGACCAAGCCCTTACGCTAATT
>JBIRBD010000191.1:0-2373 GCA_044326465.1 Chthoniobacterales bacterium | reverse complement strand
TGAAATACTAACATGGTTAATAGGGCAATTCTCTCTTCCAGCAATCACCTCATAGTGCCATCGCCCAGGCGCGCCTACGCGTACGATACAGGCGGTGGTGAAATCGGAGGCCATGGCCTCGTTGTAGAGATGCTGAGGATCATCTACTGCAACGTGATTGAGGAAGTCACAATAGTCGCTAGCCGTGACCAACAAGAGAGTTGAAGCGGTAGAAGTAGAGGCTGCCGTTTCTAATCTCCTATTAGTAGGAATAGAGTTGGTCTCGGCCCAGGCTCTGGAAGTGATTGCCAGAAGGATGAAAATGGAGCTGATAGAGCAGCTTATTTTTTTCATAAGTTTTTTTGTCTTACCGAGATGAGGCAAGCCGCAAGTTTTGCCCAAAACTACTCACTAGTTTGCTCCAAAAAAGCGGAGCAGATGCTCTTAGCAAGAGCTTCCGCCGTTAAGCCATATTTTTTGCGTAAAATAGGAACGGAACCATGTTCGATGAATTGATCAGGCCAGCCGAAGCGTAGCAATGAGGTCGTTATTTTTTGATCGCTGAGATGTTCTGCAATTGCTGTGCCAAACCCATTTTTGAGCGCATGATCTTCAAGCGAGACAAGTAGAGAACTCTTTTTTGCAAAGTAATCAAGCGTGGTTTTGTCGAGTGGTTTAATCCAACGGGGATTAATCACAGCAACACTGATGTTCTGTTTTGCTAGGATTTGTGCGACCTCCAAGGCAATAGCACAAAAATTTCCTAATCCAAAAATAGCAATGTCATTTCCGTCTTGAAGAATTTCAGCTTCACCGATGGTGAGAAGTTTTGGGTTTGTTTTAGGAATTGCGCCCGTGCCAGCTCCGCGCGGGTAGCGGATAGCAGCTGGTCCTTCGTTGTAAGAAGCCATCGTCCAAAGCATATCTGCAAATTCTTCTTCATCCTTTGGCTGCATCTGAATGATGTTGGGAATGGCTCTCAAGTAGGCAATGTCAAAGAGCCCATGATGTGTTGGACCATCATCTCCAGAAAGTCCAGCGCGATCCATGCAAAGCCTGACGTTCAAATTCTGAAGCGCAATATCGTGCACGATCATATCAAAGGCACGTTGCATGAAAGTAGAATAAATTGCTAGAAATGGCTTGAAACCTTGGGTTGCCATTCCTGCAGCAAAGAGCGCTGCATGTCCTTCGGCAATGCCAACATCATAAAATCGCTCTGCATGGCGCGTGGCAAAAGTCATCAAGCCTGTCCCTGTCGGCATAGCAGCAGTGATGGCAATAACCGCTTCGTTTTGATCTGCAATTTTACAGAGGGTGCGGCCGAAAATTTCTGAATAGGTTGGGGTCGGTAAAACATCTGTTTCGCCAGTGTCAGCCTGATATTTTCCAAGGCCATGGAATTTATCCGGCTTGGCTAAGGCAGGGGCATATCCTTTTCCTTTTTCGGTCAGGATGTGCAAAATCACAGGCTCTTGTTGCGTTTTTAAAAATTCAAAGGTGCGTATTAAGAGGGGAATGTCATGGCCATCGATCGGCCCATAATAACGGAGGCCCAGATCTTCAAAAATAACACCAGGTAACAAAATTTGCTTTACGCCGGTTTCGATTTTATGCGCCAACGAGCGTGCTTTTTTTCCGCCGATCCATTCGATAAACCTTGCTGCTTGTTCATGGAGGTGGGCATAGGCAGGGCTTGTGGTGATGCGATTAAAATGTTGCGCAATAGCACCGGTGTTTTTTGCGATCGACCACTTGTTATCGTTGAGTACAACAATGAAGCGTTTTGTTGTTGATGCTACATTATTAAGCGCTTCGTAACTTGTTCCACAAGTAAAGGCTGCATCACCGGCAATAGCAACCACATGATGATCCTCCTTTTTTCTATCGCGCGCTGCCGCCATTCCCAAAGCCGCCGAAAGAGCTGTTCCTGCGTGACCGGCGCCGTAGCAATCATGTTCACTTTCGCTGCGAAGCAAAAAACCATTGAGTCCGCTATGTTGACGAATCGTTTCAAGTTGAGCTCGTCGGCCTGTGAGCATCTTGTGGATGTAGCCTTGATGACTCACATCAAAAAGAATTTTATCGTGAGGCGTATTAAAAACGTAATGAAGTGCGATGGTCAGCTCAACAACTCCGAGGTTAGGGCCAAGATGTCCGCCTGTTTGAGAAAGGGTGCTGATGAGTTCTTCACGAATTTTTTCCGCTAAGAGAGGTAGCTGGTCTTCTGGAAGGGCTTTGAGAGCCTCGGGAGAATTAATTGTCTTAAGATTACAGCTCATATTTAGGGCTTGTCGACGAAGGTCAAAATTTAAAAGAATATTTTTTTCTGAGGCTCAAAGCTAGGGTATCCGTTCATATGAACGGATCAGTAAAGAGTAAAGAGTGAAGGGT
>JBIRBD010000089.1:0-8352 GCA_044326465.1 Chthoniobacterales bacterium | reverse complement strand
TAATGCGCCTGAGTTGATAATAACGCCATTTTTATTAGCAACATAGGGAAGGGGTTTTTCTTTTCCCTCAGCTGGTTTGATAACAGAGCGAATGGGTAGATCAAACTTAGTTGCGAATGAATGATCACGCTCATCGTGCGCAGGCACCGCCATGATGGCACCGGTGCCATAGTTCATGAGCACATAGTCTGCGATCCAGAGTGGAATCGTTTCGCCATTAATAGGATTGATGGCATTAATACCAAGAGGAACACCTGTTTTTGTTTTTGCAAGATCGGTCCGTTCGAGGTCACTCTTGTTGTTGCAATTTTTTTGATAAGTGACGACATCTTCTTTAGAACCGCATGGGAGTTCCTTAAGTAGTGGATGTTCCGGAGCAAGGACAAGATAGGTTGCCCCATGAAGTGTGTCATGCCGTGTTGTAAAAACAGTAATTTTTTTCTCCGGATTATTTTCGAGAGAAAAAGTTATCTCTGCACCTTCGCTGCGACCAATCCAATTACGTTGAAGTTGCTTAATGGATTCAGGCCAATCTAATTCTTTGAGATCATCGATAAGGCGGTCTGAAAATGAGGTTATGCGTAACATCCATTGCCGCATGGGGCGGCGTTCTACAGCGAATCCGCCAACGTCGCTTTTTCCATTAACGACTTCTTCGTTTGCTAAAACAGTTCCTAATTCAGGACACCAATTAACAGCGATGTCAGCAACGTAAGCGAGACGCACACTATCAGGATTGTTCCCATCGTACGTAGAAAGCTGCTCCGCCTTATTAGTGCTTGGATTAAACCAGGCATGATAAAGCTGTAAAAAAATCCATTGCGTCCAACGAAAATAATCAGGATCTGTAGTACAAATTTCACGCGACCAATCATAGCTGAAGCCAAGCGATTGAAGCTGCTTGCGAAAGCGATCGATATTGCGCTTTGTGGTTTCTCGGGGATGTTGGTTTGTTTTTATCGCGTACTGCTCCGCTGGCAGACCAAAAGCATCCCAGCCCATCGGATGCAAAACATTGCGACCGCGCAAACGATAATAGCGAGCGAGAATGTCGGTGGCTGTATAACCTACGGCATGGCCGACATGAAGTCCATCACCGCTTGGATAAGGGAACATATCGAGGACATAGAATTTTTTTGCATTAGCATCAAAGCCTGGCTCGTCGGGGTTTTTTGCACGAAAGGAACCAGAGCTGATCCAATGGGCTTGCCAACGCGGTTCAAATTCAGAAAAGGGATAGCTTTTGCGAGACATAGGAAATGGAGGCGAGGGTCGGAATCGAACCGACGAATGGGGCTTTTGCAGAGCCCAGCCTTACCACTTGGCTACCCCGCCATAGGAGCAAATAAAAACGTGGGCAGTGAGGGATTTGAACCCCCGACCAACTCGGTGTAAACGAGCCGCTCTACCACTGAGCTAACTGCCCTCATTGAGAAGTCCTATAGGAAAGCGTAGAAAATCGTTTGTATCAAGAAAAACATGAAGCTTTTTATTTTTTCCTTATTGGACGAACAGCTGTTTGTTCAATGGCGTCAACTTAAGAGCAAATGTATTGAATATATTCTGTTCTTTTTGCCGTAGGCCTTACTGACCTGTCACCTGTCACCTGTACCCCTTGCCGTTACTTAATCCTTAAGTTGACGGCATTGGCTGTTTGTTAGCGAAAAAGAAATGCAGAAAGACGATGAGAAAGTGCAATCGCTGGTTTATCGATGCGCTTTTCAAAGATAGTCGAGAGCGCAATCGAGACTAAAAGATAAAGAACAAAAACGATAGAAAGCATGCCGAAGTTGTGAGGTAGAAACACATAAAGAGCACATGCAAAGGAAGAAAGGACGATGAAGTGAAGCAAGTAAAGAGGGAATGAGATGAGGCCTAAAAATTGAAGTAAGCGGCTTTGAAAAAACCTCGCTCCATATCCGTTGAGGATAGGAGTAATTAATAAGATAGCTCCAATCGTATTATAAAAAGATCCTATGTGCCCTAGTCCGAAGGAAGGAAGAAAATCGTAAAAACTATTCTCATATTGAAATGCTCCAAAATAGAGCCCACAGCATAAAAGAAAAAGATGCCATTTTTTTGGAATGGCAACCTTGTTCAACAATGCACCGGCGAAGATTGCGATTGAATAATTAATCATCTCAAAATTAATAATAGAGATGAGAAATAAAATTATTGCTGTGAAAAGAAAATTATTTCCTTTTGGTTTTGCAATATAAAAAACTAAGACATAGATCGAGCCAATAAGTTCAATTTTTAACGTCCAGAAGACAGGGTTAAAAATACCTTCCCCAAGGGTGAGTGAACGCCAGAGCATGTCCTTCAAGGCAATATTAAGGGAAAACCCTGGCGCAAAAAATGTCGTGAGCCATTTATTAGAGCCTGATAGCGCTCCCGCCTCTATATTAAAATACCCATGACATTTGTAAACGATGTAGGACAAAAGAACGGTAGCTGCTACGGGAATATTAAGTCTCAGATAGCGTCCCCATAATCTTCTATGCAGTACAAAAGGAGTCGCAGTGTTGCTGAAATAAGGAGTCGTTAAGACATATCCCGATAACACAAAAAAAATCATTACTGGAAAATTTCCATTATAAAAAACAGAAATAATCGGCGATGAACAGAGAGCAATCAAGGTACTTGGGTGAGCTGCTGCCACAAAAAATGTTGGATAGTTTTGATGAAGCAGAAAAGGTAAGAAAGCTGCAATGAAATGATGACAAGCAACACAGAGAGAAGCTAGGCCTCTTAAGCCATCGGCATTTTTATTTTTCATTTGTTAGGTGGGATGTAATTGCTCATCTCCTTCTGGATGATAAGCAATGGTTGTTACGGTGGGATAGGAGTTTTTTCAAGATGATTTGCGCAGCTAATGTATACCATTCGCATGCAAATGGTATAATACGAACTTAGTACTTAGAATTTTGTTATTTTCATTCACGCTTTTAGGTTCATCGATCTTCTATTTTCCAACCGCAATCTCCTAATTCAATGGACTCACTTATTACTTTTAACATTACTCCACGGCTGCCTCAATCGCTTGAACCCTTACGCGAGCTTGCTTATAACATGTGGTGGAGTTGGGAGCCCACAGCGCGGCGGTTGTTTCGCGATCTCGATGTAGAGCTGTGGGAACAAACTGGTCATAACCCAGTGCGTGTCTTGCAGCTTTGCCGTCAGTCGCGGCTTCTTGAAGTTGGAAGCGATGAGCGCTACCTTACAGAATTGAAACGCGTCATGAGATTGTTTCACCGTTATCTTTCGCGGTTAGATACCTATGGATCAACACGTTCCAACGATCCTGTAGCCTACTTCTCTGCAGAGTATGGAATTCATGAATCGTTCCCGAATTATTCTGGCGGTCTCGGAATTCTCTCAGGTGATCATTGTAAATCAGCTTCCGATCTTGGATTGAATTTCACCGCTATTGGGATTCTTTATCGCGATGGTTATTTTAAGCAACAGATCAATCGCGAAGGCTGGCAAGAGGCAGTCCAGCTCAATCAAACATTTCATCATCTCCCGATTGCTGAAGTAAAAGTAAATGAAAAAGCACTCAAGGTGTTTGTCGGTTTGCCAGGACGCATTGTCGCTGCACGCATTTGGGAAGTAGCGTTAGGACGGATAAAAATTTACCTATTAGATACAACGCTTCCAGAAAATAGCCCTGAAGATCAACGCATCACTACGTCACTTTATGGAGGTAATCAAGAGTTGCGTATTCAACAAGAAATTATTCTTGGTATGGGGGGCGTGCGACTATTGGAAGCACTTGGCATTGCGCCAAAAGTTTTTCATATGAACGAAGGGCACTCGGCCTTTCTTTCTCTAGAGCGGATTCGCGCACTTGTAGAAAAAAAATCTAATGGACTTGATTTTAATGCCGCATTGCAAGTTGTGGCGGCTTCGAATGTTTTTACAACACATACGCCCGTGCCTGCAGGCAATGATGCCTTTAGTGAGGAGTTGATGAAGTCTTATTTTGGAACTTATCCAAACAATGTCGGCATCACATGGGATCAGCTAATGCATCTTGGGCAGGTGGAGGGTGATAACAAAGCACTTTTTAACATGACTGTTTTAGCTCTGCGTACAAGTCGTTTTGCCAATGGCGTGAGCAAACTGCATGGAGAGGTAAGTCGTGGATTATGGCAAGGTGTTTGGAAGGATGTTCCGCTGGAAGAAGTTCCGATCACAAGTATCACTAATGGGGTTCATACCAAGACATGGGCAGCTGGAGAGTTTCACAAGCTTTACGAAAAATATCTCGGCAAAGATTGGGAAGATCGTCAAAGCGACCCTGAATTCTGGCGTGGCGTGATTGATATTCCTGATGAAGTGCTTTGGAACCTCCACCAAATGTTAAAGCAGCGGACAATTGAATTTCTTCGTGAGCGTGTAAGACGTCAACGACATCGCAACGGCGAACCTCCAGAGCAAGTGCGTGATGTCAATCGCATCCTCAATACCGATGTCTTAACCATTGGCTTTGCACGACGTTTTGCAACCTACAAACGTGGTGCTCTTTTATTCAGTGATCCTGAGCGTCTGCGCCGTATCGTCACTAACCGCGAGCATCCCGTTCAATTTGTTTTCTCTGGAAAAGCCCATCCAGCTGATGAGGGAGGTAAAAAAATCATTCAAGAAGTTTATCAGTACTCTCGGGATCCGCTGTTTGAAAACCGGATTATTTTTGTCGAAGATTATGACATCAACATTGGACGTCGTCTTTATCAAGGTTGCGATCTATGGTTAAACAATCCTCTGCGGCCGCATGAAGCCAGCGGAACGAGTGGTATGAAGCTTCCACTCAATGGGGGGATTAATTTGAGTGTGCTCGATGGATGGTGGTTGGAAAGCTATAATGGGAAAAATGGTTGGGCGATTGGGAGTGAGATCAACGAAGGAAGTTACGAGCGTCAAAATGAAGTTGATATTGAAAGTCTTTTTCATGTGCTCGAAAATCAAATTGTTCCGCTCTATTACGCAAAGCCTGATGGGCGTTTGCCGCTAGCCTGGATTCAACTGATGCGTGAATCGATGCGCACAATTGTTCCGATGTTTAATACACATCGCATGGTTCAAGAATATAATCGCTTTCTTTACGAGCAGGCGGCAGCTGGTTACGCGACAATGGCAAGTGATAATTTTTTACAGGCACGCGAACTTAGCCAGTGGAAAGATTCGATCATGATGCTTTGGCCCCAAGTCAACGTGCTCGACTATAAAATTAATCATTTTGAACATCACCATTCTTTCCTTGTTGGAGAAGAGGTTGAGGTTACGGCGACCGTACAGTTAGCTTCGATTAAGCCAGAGCATGTTCGCGTGCAGGCTTATTTTGGATTGGTTAAAAACAATGTCATCATCCACCCTCTCATCCAAGACATGACTAACGTCTCTTTGCTGGCAGAAGGTATCTATCAATATTCTGGAAAAATCCCGGCCACCGAAAGTGGTGCTTATGGAATTAATGTTCGTATTATTCCAACGCATGGGAACCTTCTACAGGCTCATGAGTTGAGGCTGATCCGGTGGGCAGTGTAAAGCTTGTTGAATAACAACAAGTAAGTTCGTAGTTGGTGGTTCGTCGTCCCAAGATTTTTTGTCAATGGGCAAGTTTACCTATCTTCTATGAACGTTGAAAAATTGGGATGATGTTTTTCGGGAATAAATTCAATGATTTCATAACCGGCTACTTTATGTTTATGAAAAGGATTATGCTTTCTAGTTGGTGGTGATCTTTAAGTTGTGAAAAAATAACGCCACCAGTTCTTGGACTTTTTTTTCCAGAAACAACGAAATAATTTTTCTGATAACCATTATCAAGAAAAGCCGCATGTTCTGATAGGTATTCATCTACGATGGATAATGGCTTTTTGTAGGTAAGTAAGATATAGCATTCGCATTTGATTTTTAGGTTTTATTACTTGTCCTTTCCGTTTTCAGCTGCGTTCTCGGATCTTGCTGACAACAAAAAATAAGATCGTAAAAAACCTAAAACTCGCACGCGAATGGTATAACAAACATAAAGCTATTCTGATCTCCTCAGCAGGTGCGTAAGCGAACTAAAAAACAAACACGTCCTCAATGGAGGTCGCATCCATCATCTTTTCAATCCAAAAAGAAAGAAGATCGCTGTCAGCTTCATTAATCTGTTGCTGAAATTTTTTTGCATTATGGGGAAAACGACGTTGCACTTGCTTTTCAAGCAAGGCTTGTAACTTTTGACGGCCTTTCTGCAAACCTTTCTCTATACCTGTTTGGATGCCTTCCTGACGGCCTATTAATAAACCTTCTTTGCGCCCATCTTCAATAAATGCTTCTGGCATTGTCATAAATTTTTCTTGGGTTGTTGGTAATAAATGTTTCTGAAATTTATTAAAGACATCGTGCCTTGCCGTACTATCTTGATTAACCACAACGTAATAGTGTGCGCAAGCGTTTGAAAATTCAAGTTTGTTCAATGTTTCAGCCTGCTGAAAAAGCTCTGCCATGCTTTTAAAAAAAGTAATGACGTCACGTGTTGCCGCATGTTTTTAAAACATTTCTAAAATACCAACCAGCGGCTGTTTTTTTAATTCATCGTCGGGAATTTGTGTGAGATCGATAAGCTGAAACGGTTTTAATAAAAACTCACGCGCCATGCCTGGATCTTGAAATATTTCAAAAATATCAGTTGTGTGACAGTAAGCTTTTTCACCATTATAAATCACACACGGGTAAATAAGAGGTAGCTCATTGCTTTTATTTTGTTTTACATGTTGAAGAAAAATCCTCGTTGTATAATCGAGCATTCGCAGCGGCATTAAAGAATCTGCCGTGCTTTGATGTTCTATTAAAAAATAAAGATATCCTTCTTTGCCATCGAATATGGCCTTGTAAAGGAGATCCGTCATGGATTGACGAAGATCCTTTTTGATAAAAGTTCCTGGCGATAGAGCCAGAGATTTGAGGTCAATTTTATCAATGATCTGCGCTGGCAGATGCGTTTGAATAAATTCAAGCGCGACTTGTGGATCGCTCATAGCACTTCTAAAAAAACGATCATGAGGCGTGGGTGTTTCTGGAGGTTTCGTTTTTAATGCTTATCGCTTTATCACGAATGATGTCGCAATGAAAGCTCTTGTTGCTTTTTCAAAAAAAATCTATTTTGCAAACACGCACACCTATTATGAAATTTAAAAAATTAATCATGCCGTTTCTACAGGCTGCAGTGACAGTACTTTTGCTCTGGTGGATTTTTCACGATCCGATCAAACGTGAGCAGATGGGAGTTGCTCTCCATAGCGCAAATCCATGGTGGCTTGTGCCAGGTTTTATCTCGTTTGGATTTGTTTTGTTTTTTGCGACAACACGCTGGAAACTCTTGCTTGCTGTTCAAAAAATTAGTCTTAGTTGGTGGAGAGTGTGTCAGCTGACCTTGATAGGGATGTTTTTTAATCTTTTTCTTTTAGGCTCTACGGGGGGTGACTTGATCAAGATTTTTTATGCAATGAAGGAAGTGCCAAAACAAAAAACGGCCATTTTTTTGAGTATTGTCATTGATCGTATTGTTGGCATGTTTTCACTAATGCTGGTGACGCTCGTTGTTTGTGGTTTTTATTTTTCTCAATTTTGGATGACCCCAGTTACGCGTGGTTTGCTCACAACCGTTATCATTGTTTTTAGTGGATTTTTTGGCGTTCTTGTTGTCAGTCTTCTTGTTAATCATTATCGACTTTGGAAGCTGATTCCATCATGGTTGCCGGGGCATCGTTTGCTGATGGACACAGCGACGGCCTTTTCGCTTTATGCTGAAAATGGGTCAGCACTTGGAACAGCCGTTGGCTATTCTCTGCTCTCGAATATTTTTCTTTTTGCCTCAGTTATCTTTGCTGCTTATGCCTTTGCTAGCTTACCAGGTGCGCCAGGAGCCCTTCCAATCATTGAGGTTTATCCGATTGTCAATACGATCAGTGCTATTCCCATTAGCCTAAGTGGTATTGGTGTTCGTGAGCAGCTTTTTGAAACACTTCTCAACACACTTTATGACACGCCTAGATCACTCGCTGTTCTGATTTCACTTTGCGGATTTTTCTTAACGGTACTCTGGAGTTTGATTGGTGGTTTGGTTTATCTTTTTTATCGACCAAGTGTTGCTGGAGAATTTTCCATTAGTGAAATGGAAGAGCAGGTAGTGAGTCTTGAGGAAAGCGTTAACAGGGATAAACCTAAAAACGGCAATGGCTCGTTATAAATTAGCGCAATATGCTCAGCCTCAAAATGATTTTTCAACCGGCTCACGTACCTTCCAGGTATGCTTCGCCGTTTTAAAAATCATTTTTAGACCAAGCCCTTACGCTAATT
>JBIRBD010000168.1:0-3392 GCA_044326465.1 Chthoniobacterales bacterium | reverse complement strand
TAAGACAAAAGGTTCTCGAGCCTGCTCGAACGATTGCTTCGGTAAAACGCTTCATGGGAAATCGTGATCCTATAAAGATTGAAGGGGGCAATCTTTCACCAGAAGAAGTCTCTGCTGAAATTTTAAAGCATCTAAAAAAAATTGCAGAAGAGCGTCTTGAAAAAAAAATTGCACGCGCTGTTATTACCGTGCCTGCTTATTTTAACGATGCTCAACGCGCCGCCACGCGGAAAGCCGGTGAGATAGCTGGTTTCAGAGTCGAACGAATTTTAAGTGAACCAACGGCTGCTGCTTTGGCTTATGGTTTAGATAAACTGCACGACCAAGCAAAAATTGCTGTTTATGATTTTGGAGGAGGTACGTTTGATCTTTCTATTTTGCAACTCGATCACGGAATTTTTCAGGTCCTATCAACACATGGCGACACCAAGCTTGGAGGCGATGATATCGATACAGCCCTTACTGAATTTCTTTTAGCAAAAGCAGGCTTAAAAAACTTAAACGCACTTGCCTCTGTGCGCCTATGTGAGGTGGCCCGCCAGGCGAAAGAAGAACTCTCTTTTTGCGATGAGACGTTGGTGAGACTTCCTTTTTTAGAACAAGAAACAAACGTAGAGCTTCCGCTCACACGTAATGAATTGGAAAAGATTGCCTTGCCGCTTATTGAACGCACACGCGCTCATTGTTTAGAAGCGCTCAAAGATGCAAAACTTGAGCCACACGACCTTGATGAAATTATTCTGGTTGGTGGATCAACGCGCATGCCAGCTATTCGTAGCTTTGTTCAAAAAATCTTTGGTAAAGCTCCTAACCTCACACAACATCCCGATGAAACAGTAGCGCGTGGAGCCATCTTGCAAGGAGCGTTACTCGAAGGAAGCCTTAAAAATGTTTCCTTACTCGATGTCACACCTCTTTCTCTCGGCATTGAAACATTTGGTGGCCTTATGAATGTTATTATTCCACGCAATACAACAATTCCAACAAAGGCTGGAGAAATGTTTACCAATGCCGCAGCTGGTCAAACCGCCATACGCGTTAGCGTGCTCCAAGGTGAACGCGAATTAGCGGCTGATAATTGGAAGCTTGGTGAAGTTGAAATTTCTTTTCCTGCCGTTGCAAAAGGTACAGCTCGCGTCGGTGTGCAGTTTGCCATTGATGCCGATGGGATTTTGCAAGTACTCGCACGCGACACAGCTTCAGGAAAGGAAAAAATTGTAGAAATTAGTCACGCTATTGAAATTTCTGATGAGGCTGTTGAAGCGATGTTGGCTGATTCCTTGGAGCATGCTTTTGAAGATATGGATAATCGTATTTTTACAGAAGCAAGGCTTAAGGCAGAAGAGATGCTTCCTGCTGTTGAGAGCGCACTTACTCAACTCGGTGATGAAATTCCTGCTGAGGAAGAGCTTTTTATCCGCACTTGCACCAATAATGTTTTATTAGCTCTAACAAACCACAAAACAAGAGAACTTAAAGAGTTATTACAAAAGTTGGATGATGCAACACAGAACCTGGCAACCAAGCTAGTGGAAAAAGTGATGAGTATGAAACCTGAATGAAATATTCCATTTTCAGTGAAAATGCCCTTGCGAAATAAGCCATTAGCGACTACAACAGTTAGCTATCCTCGTCATGAATAAGAGTTCTTAGGCTTTTTCATGATAAGTATTATTGTCCTGTGGTGTAATGGTAACACAGTGCCCTTTGGAGGCATTATTCATGGTTCGAGTCCATGCGGGACAGCCACTTTTTTTCTATGGCCAAATACCGAGGAATTAGGATAAAAAGATGCAGGATTTTGATCGAGAACAGGTTCTCATTTTGAGGGTAAAAAGTTTTTGATACCTATTGTTATTTTTACCTGTCGTTTTCTTTAGTGTATGACGTTATGCGTTGTGGATGTTATGAATCCTCCAATTACACCTGGTGAAATTTTACTTGAAGAATATCTGCAACCGATGGGCATTTCACAAAACGCTATGGCACGTGCTATCGGAGTAGCTCCACGAGCGATTAATGAGACTGTCCTTGGACGGCGCTCCATTACGCCTGAGATGTCTATTCGCTTTGGAAAGTTTTTTAATCAATCGCCAGAGTTCTGGCATGGCATCCAAATCGAATGCCATTTTCGAGCGCTCAAAAATAAAAGCAAACAGCTAACAGAAAATATTACTACTGCGAAAGAGCTGACGACTACTTAAAGCTACTTTTCAATTGAGATGACTATTTTTTGAACTTCTTCTTGAGGAATCCCTGCAAATTGGCTGATCTGAGAACAAGAGAGACCGGAACGCTGCATCGCAAGAATGATTTCTGCTTTGCCTTCCAAGCGACCTTCTTGACGACCTTTAAAAAGGCCAGCTTGTTCGAACATGCTAACATAAGGAACATTCCATTCCTCCTCTGCTTCTTCTGCTATTTCTTTAATTTGTTCGTTGTACGTTATCATAAGATCTTCAGGAATTTTAATGAGCCAATCGATAAAGTGAATTAATTCGCGAGCTTCATCACTTGTCAAGCCAAGTCTTAACAGCTCTTTTATTAACGATATTTTCCCTTCTACACGTTCGGCGAGATTTTTTTTCGTCTCCATGACAATGAGCTGCGCAAGTATCACTTTTGCAAAAAGATCCTTACGCTCATGAAGCTCTTTTTTTCTAGCTGCGTAGTCGATAAGCTTAATAACATGATATCGAAACTGCAAATAAGGCTCATCTTCTCGTTCTAAGAGTGAGTTTTTCATCTCAAAACAGTTAGGTCTCCATTTGGGATCACTATCTAGCAAGAGAGCGATCCCTATTACTGGTTTTTGATATCGATCATAGGCTCGGTAGTTGTAGACATACATTCGCTCTGGAACGTCATCACGTTTTTGTGCTTGAACTTCAAGATGAACCAGAATCCATTTTTCTTCACCACTCTTGAGCCATATTTTAAAAAGCAAGTCGGCAATCTTTTTTCCATTTTGCGATGCTGGCATGATCTTTTGTAACTCTTTATCGAGAGGTTCATACCCGCGTGACCAGTCAATAGAGGGTGTTAACTCTGGCAAGCAAAACTCCATAAAATACTTAAAAAAGTGAGTTAAAACATATTTCCACGGATCATCAAACTCATGAGCAGGCACCTCCCTGCCTTTCTTCACCGTCTCTTCCTGGTGGATTTTATGTTCTGAATCATGGTCTTGTGACATCAGGCCATCAAATCTATTTCTTAGCAAAAGGCAAGATCATTTACGTTTGAGAACTCGTGGAAAATTTTCACCTCACCCTCATGACACTTTCGGATTAACCGCTAAAAGAAGAAGAAACCGCCAAAATCACAAAAACTCGCTAAAACGAATATTAAAAATTTTTGAACGTTTTCAAAAATAAACGGTCTGCCTCCAT
>JBIRBD010000166.1:0-3432 GCA_044326465.1 Chthoniobacterales bacterium | reverse complement strand
GCTGGTCATGGCGCTGGCTTGGCCTCCCAGCGTTTAGCCAAAGCGATCGAAGCACGAGCTGTGGGAACGCCTGAAAAACTCGAAGAAGCCAGACGCTTTGAAGAGGCAGCGAGAGAAAGCCAAAAAAGAAGTGAATATAATCTCAAAGCCATCGAAGCCAGAGCTCAAAGGAAAGCAGACGATGCAACGAGTTGGGAGAATGCTGGTCATGGCGCTGGCTTGGCCTCCCAGCGTTTAGCCAAAGCGATCGAAGCACGAGCTGTGGGAACGCCTGAAAAACTCGAAGAAGCCAGACGCTTTGAAGAGGCAGCCAGAGAAAGCCAAAAAAGAAGTGAATATTTTCTCAAAGCCATCGAGGCCAGAGCTCAAAGGAAAGCAAAGGATGCAACGAGTTGGGAGAATGCTGGTGATGGTGCCGCCTTCGCCTCCGGTTGCTTAGTCCAAGCCATCGAAGCACGAGCTGTGGGAACGCCTGAAAAACTCGAAGAAGCCACCGGCTACGAAGAGGTAGCGAGAGAGAGTCAAAAAGTGAGTGAATATACTCTCAACGCTATCCAAGCCAGAGCTCAAGGAAAAGCAGAGGATGCAACGAGTTGGGAGAATGCTGGTCATGGTGCCGCCTTCGCCTCCGGTTGGTTAGCCAAAGCGATTGTAGCTAGAGCGATAGGAACTCCTGAGAAACTCGAAGAAGCCACCGGCTACGAAGAGGCAGCCAGAGAAAGCCAAAAAAGAAGTGAATATTTTCTCAAAGCCATCGAGGCCAGAGCTCAAGGAAAAGCAGAGGATGCAACGAGTTGGGGTAATGCTGCTGCTGCTGCTTCCTGGGCCTCTGATCGCTTAGCCAAAGCGATCGAAGCGCGAGCTGTTGGAACACCTGAAAAATTGGAAGAGGCGACCCGCTGGGAAGAAGCAGCCAGAGAAAGCCAAAAGCAGAGTGAATATTGCTGGAAAGAAAAGTTCTGAATTTATGAACTGCAATTTTGAACATAGTGCTGTTTTTTGCCATTTATATTTTACAATTTTCCTCCCGACTTAAGCACTTTTTAACGGTTTGTTTTTACAAGACCCTAATAATCAACGCAAGAAAATCTTCAGTCGTTTTGTAGTGCCTAGCTAAAATAATAAAATTGAATTGGCAGGCTTTTTTTATTATATATTGCGCAATATTAAGAACATCATATGTTTGTACGCGCTAAAACCACTCCCAATAGCCCTAGAAGATCAATACAAGTTGTTGAAAACATAAGAGATAGCAAGGCTGGAAAGGTTCATCAGAAAATTATCCGCTATGTTGGCATCGCCATGGATGATGCTGAAGAAGCCAAGCTCAGAGCCATTGGCATGGACTTCATTGCTAAGCAGACAGCGGCTCAAGAAGCTGACTCACTTTTTCCTAGATCGGAAAGCGAAGTGCTTAAGGAGTTAGGAAGCCAGGAAAAAAAGAAGACAGGTCGCAAACCGAGAAAGAAAATCGAAGATGTGTTACCAGTTGATCAGGTCAATCTTGATATGATCACCGAAGAATGTCGCGTTATTGATGGCGTTCACGAAGTTGCTGGACACCTTTATGATGAACTCAACTACAACAAGGTTTTAAAGAACGAAAAATATAGCAAGATACTCAAAGATCTTGTGCTTTGTCGCATTTCTAATCCTACAAGCAAGCTAGCAACAAGCTCTTTATTAAAGCGTTATTACATGAAAGAGCATGATATTGATAGCATCTATCGCACGATGGATCATGTGTTCAGAAAGATAGATGATATTCGTCTTGCCACCTTTGAATCGACTACCAGCCTGATTTCCGGGGAAGTTGACATTGTTCTCTTTGACGTCACCACACTTCATTTTGAATCGATAGAAGTCGATGAGTTAAGAAAATTTGGCTATAGCAAAAATTTTCGTTTTAACACAACGCAAGTTGTTTTGGCCCTTGCTACAACCACCGATGGGCTACCCATTGGCTACGAATTATTTGAAGGTAACAAAGCCGAAGTCAAGACATTGATTGAAAGCATCGATCAATGGAAAACGAAGTTCAAAATTAAAGATGTCTGTTTTATTGGAGATCGGGCGATGTTTAGCGAAGCCAATCTCAAGGCGATGGAAGAGAAAAATTATAAATACATCGTAGCGGCTAAACTCCGCGCCTTACCCGAGGTCATGCAGAAAAAACTCATGCAAGAAGAGAACTACGTCAAAGCTACCGTGGCTAAAGATCTCAGTTGGATTGGCGAGTTTAACTATCACGAAGATGACATCGCGTTGCTCGAGGCGCAGGAGGCTACGCCTTCAGCTATTGCAACCTATCGCAAGCATATTACAAATAATACGAACAGACGTTTTGTTGTGAGCTACAACACAAAGCGAGCTCGTCATGATTACAAAAAAAGAGCATCTCAAAAAGCAGGCAATCAACTTCATCAAACGGACAACACTGCCAAGCTTATTTCAAATGCTGCGTTGAAAAAATATACGTCTAGCAAAGGCAAGTCCCAAACCTCTCTTGACACAGCTAAAGTTGATGAAGATGCAAAATGGTATGGTTTTCATGGAGTTATAACCAACATTGAAAAAGAAACTGTTGATTCAGCTTACATCCTCGCTCAGTACAGACGGCTCGTGAAAATCGAAGACTGCTTTAGAATTAGCAAAACCACGTTGAAGATGCGCCCCATCTATCACTGGAAATCAGAACGCGTCCGCGCTCACGTTGCCATATGCTACATGGCCTTTGCGCTTATAAGGCAACTCGAATATCGAGTGAAGTTACTCAAGAAGCTCTCGTTAGCTTCTATCATTGAAGAACTCAACTCGGTTCAATCTTCCATTTATGTTCATAAGAGGACTAAAGACCGCTATAGAATGCCGGGAAGCTTCTCCAACGAAGCTAGAAAAATTTATAATGCAATCGGAGTTAGCAGAAATCTTGACCCTTATCCTATATTATAGGAATGTAAGAAATGTTCCTGACTGCAAATTAACGTAGTGCCTATCTTTTTTGGAACGCTGAAGATCAACATGTTAGGAGTTTTTACCTTCAGAAAGTGCGTAAGTCGGGGGGGAATTGAGACAGTGCAATTTTGTCAAAAATCAAAGCCCTGTTTACTTCTCTTTTTTCAGGACGCGTACGAGTCCAGAGAAGGCCGTGGGAGTCAAGCCTCACATAGTCAACAATCCACCCCCTTCTTTAGATTGACATAACAGCTTCTAGTAAAGATAATTTCATCACTTATGCCACGTTATCTTGACCCAAAAAACGATTTAATCTTTAAGAAAATCTTTGGGGAGCATCCCAATCTGCTCAAGAGTTTTCTGAATGCTATTTTACCGTTACCAGAAGATTGCTTTATCGAAAGCCTTGATTATCTAAAATCAGAAAATGTTCCTGCACTTCCTTTCTTGAAAAGTTCCATTGTTGATGTCCGTTGT
>JBIRBD010000034.1:0-15201 GCA_044326465.1 Chthoniobacterales bacterium | reverse complement strand
GGTTACAATTACTCATGTTGGGTGGAAAAGAGGGCGCTCGAAATGGCTGATGCGATCATCGCTGTCTCAGCTGAAACAAAACAAGATATTCTCACTCACTTTAATGTTGAGGAGGAGCGTGTGAGCGTGATTTATAATGGAATTGATTACGAAGAATATCAGCAGCAGAAAAACCATGAGCTTTTAAAAAGATGGGGAATCGATCCTGCAAGACCCTATATTCTCTTTGTTGGGCGGGTGACGCGTCAAAAAGGAATCATGCATTTTTTGCGTGCCATTAAAAAACTCGACCCTGGTTTTCAAGTTGTCTTGTGCGCAAGTGCTCCTGACACGCCAGAGGTTGAGGCAGAAGTCGAAACCGCATTAGCTGAGGCTCAATCTGGTCGTCAAGGCGTCATCTGGATCCAGAATGTCGTAGAGCATCAAGAAATTATTGCGCTTTATTCCAGCGCAGCTGTTTTTGTTTGTCCTTCCATTTATGAACCATTCGGAATTATCAATCTTGAAGCGATGGCCTGCGGTGTGCCTGTTGTTGCAACAGCTGTTGGAGGCATTAAAGAAGTGGTCATTGATGAAATCACCGGATTTCTTGTGCCGCTAGAGCAGGCTACAAAAGACCTTCCAGAGGAAATGGTCTCTGATGTTTTTGAAGAAACACTTGCAGAGCGTATTAACCAATTGATGGCCGATCCAGGATTGCGTACGCGTATGGGAGCTGCCGGGCGCCGGCGCGTAGAGAGTCATTTTTCGTGGGATGCTGTAGCTAAGAAAACAGAGAAACTTTACCAAGCGGTGTTGAACAATAAATCAAATGCGAATGTCCTATGAGTAGAGGTACAAATTTTTTGAGAAAATTTACCTGTAACCTGTAGCCTGTAACCTGTAGCCTCCTCTTCATGTTCATTGATCGCGTTCGCATTCATGCCAAGTCTGGCAATGGTGGAAATGGCTGTGCCAGTTTTCGTCGAGAAAAATTTATCCCCAAAGGTGGCCCCGATGGAGGTGACGGTGGCGATGGAGGCGATGTCATTTTAAAAGCTGACATTCATCATGATCAATTGGCTTCATTGTTTTTTCAACCTATCTTACGTGCTAAAAATGGAGATGCTGGGTCGAGCCGACAAAAGCATGGCAAGTCGGCGCCCGATTTAATTATTCCTGTTCCTGTTGGCACTTTGGTCTATCGCATTCCTTCACCGGGAATTCCCCTTGCTGCAGGAGATGAAGCCAACATTCCAGAGGTTCCCGCTCCTGACCCTATCGTTGAAAAAAACAATCACGACGAAACAACTCCTGTGTTGCGCAAAAAATTAGCGCCGCCTGATCCTGCTGATTTGGTGGCTGATTTATCAGAAATAGGACAAGAAGCTATTATCTGCCTTGGAGGTCATGGTGGTCGTGGCAATATTCATTTTAAAAGTTCACGCAATCGCGCACCACGACGTTTTACCGAAGGGACCGAAGGCGAAGAAGGTTGGTTTTTGATGGAGTTGCGGACGATTGCTTTTGCAGGGCTCGTTGGTTATCCGAATGCAGGCAAATCGACTTTACTCCGTGCGCTTTCCGCGGCTCATCCAAAAGTTGCCGCCTATGCCTTCACCACACGGCATCCACAAGTGGGTGTTGTTGATCTTGGCGATTATCAACGAACGACGGTTGCTGACATTCCAGGCTTGATAGAAGGAGCTAGTGAAAATCGTGGACTTGGTCATGAATTTTTACGTCACGTGATGCGTTGCCGTTTCCTCTTTTTTGTTTTGGATATGGCAGGCTCCGAAGGACGCGACCCGATGGATGATTTAAAAGCCTTAAAAAAAGAACTCGAGCTTTATGATCCGGTACTCGCTGCACGCCCATGGTGCATTATAGCTAATAAAATGGACCTTCCAGAGGCGGCCGAATATTTGAAAAAAGTTAAGAAAAAATTCAAGGATGTTACGATTTTTCCAATTTGCGCTGAATTAGGCGAAGGAATCCCTGAGATCAAAAATTTTCTTAAGGAAAAGATCCAGGAGATGACAGCGCTCAGTGAGGAAGAAGTTACTGAAGTAAGCGAGTAGCAAGCCCCTGTCAGACGAACGGGGCTGGGCCTGTAGCCTATAGCCTGCCGTCACTTAATTCCTTAAGTTGAGGGCATTGTGTGAACCGATACTATTCACCAAGCTCTGCGAGTATGATGCGTGTTGCTGCTACGATCACATCATCGTGACGAACGGTATCCTTTTTATCAAACGTATGGAAGTAGATTGCCAGAACAATTGGAGCCGACGTTGGTGGCCAAAGGAGGCCAATGTCATTTCTTACACCAAAATCACCAGAGCCTGTTTTGTCAGCTACAATCCAGCTTTTTGGTACAGCAGCACGGATACAGGTGTTACCAACCTTATCATTTTTCATCCATGTTACTAATTGTTTGCGTTGTAATGGTGCTAATGCCTTTCCAAGAGTGAGATACTGCAAGCTTTTCGCCATGGCTGCAGGTGTGGAAGTGTCTTTGAGGTTATGAGGATTGGAATTGAGATTGTATTCATAACCATCCAGACAGAATGTATTATCACCAATGGAACGGGCAAAGGCTGTAACAGCTTTTGGTCCGCCTAGTTTTTTAATCAGAAGATTTGCTGCTGTATTGTCGCTCCACATAATGGCTGCTGCGCAAAGATCATTGATTGTCATGCCACCGGCGAGATGGTCTTTTGTGATGGGATCCCATGTATGCAAATCACTTTTTTTATACATGATTCTTTGTTGTAACAGGTCAGGATCACTCATGCTTTTTTTGAGGATGGCCGCAACAACCATGACTTTGCAGGTGCTCTGAACTGGAAAACGTTCTTCAGCACGATAGTCAATGCGCTTGTTGTTTTTTGTAGTAAGCGCCGCTACGCCAATCTCTCCATGGGCAGAGGTTTCTAGCACCGTCAATTGTGTGTTTACAGAAGCCTGTTGTGTCTTCGCGCAGGCAGGAGCGGAGGCGCGCAGTGGTAGACACGCGCACGTAAGAGAAAATACACTTGCCGTGAGCATTAAAAACCAATTGGTTAAAAAAATTTTCATGAGGTTGCCTGGGTTGTTTTTTTTGTAGTGAGTATGGTGTTATACCATTCGCGTTTGATTTTTAGGCTTTATTACTTGTCCTTTCCGTTTTCAGCTGCGTTCTCGGATCTTGCGTTATGCTTGCATAGCGCTTCGATCCTCGGTCTTGCTGACAACAAAAAATCCATCGTGAAAAACCTAAAACTCGCACGCGAATGGTATATCTGGAAAAATTATTCGTAAGTGAGGCGCACGGGATTCTCAACGTAGCACTTGCTTTTTTACAACTAATAATCGAGAGTTTTTTCATGAATGATTTAATTTTTGAAGTAATTCAAGAAGAAGATGGAGGGTTTGTTGCAGAATGTCTTACCGAGAGTATCGTAACGCAAGGAGATGATTGGAGTGATTTAAAAATCGCTGTCTCTGAGGCCGTTCGTGGTTTTTTCTTTGATGATCCGCAGAGAGCAAAGTGTAATATTCGTTTTCATTTAGTCAGAGATGAATCATTCGCACTCGCTTGAGTAACTATGAAATTGCCAAGAAACCTTTCTGGAAAAGAGTTGGCTATAGCCTTGTGTCAAGATTGGGATTATTCAATTGTTCATCAAGTAGGAAGCCACATTATTCTTCAAACTGATTCTCCTTTTCACCAAAGGATCCCGATTCCAGCTCATGGCTTCTTGGGCATTGGAACACTCAATGCAATTTTAAGATTGATTGCGACGCACAAAGGTGTTCATAAACAAGAGATTATTGATTCTCTTTGAAAAAGATGCAAAAACGCTGGGTTTTTCCCCAAAATCTCGATTCTTCTCTTGTCAAAAAACTTGCCGGCGAATTAAAAATTCCGATGGCTGTTGCCTCGCTTTTGATAGCACGAGGCTTTGTAACAGCTGTAGAAGCCTCGTCTTTCCTTGATCCGCGGCTGGCTTCATTGCGGCCTCCAGAGGAAATTCCTGGTATCTCGGCCGCAGTGGAACGTCTCATTGTTGCGTTAAAAAACAAAGAACCGATTCTCCTCTATGGTGATTATGATGTGGATGGAATTACTTCGTTAGCTTTTCTAGCACGATTTTTACGGGCTGCTGGAGGAATTATAGAATGTTTTATTCCTGAGCGGGCCCATGAAGGCTACGGCCTTAGTGCTGCTGGAGTAGAGCGCTCTCTTGGGAAATATCAGCCAAAATTAATGATCGTTGTCGATTGTGGTACCAATTCTTTTAAAGAGGCTGCCACTATTTGCAAACGTGGAATAGAGCTCATCATCCTCGATCATCATGAACCTCAGAGCAAGACCGCAGCTGAGTTTTGCGCTGCTTTGATTAATCCGAAATTTGGAGAGAGTTACCATTATCTCTGCAGCATCGGGTTGGTTTTTAAACTCTGTCATGCTTTTTTAAAAAAGCACCCTGTCGCTGGTCTGGACTTACGCGATTATCTTGATTTTGTGGCGCTTGGAACAGTGGCTGATATTGTTCCTCTTCAAGAAGAAAATCGTATCTTTGTACGCCGTGGTCTTCGTCAACTGGCAGCGTCACGATGGCTTGGAATTAAGGCTCTTATTGCTGTTGCTGGTGTAACAGCTCCTTGCACAGCCTTTGATATTGGGTTTAAATTGGGGCCACGTATTAATGCCGTGGGTCGCTTAGGATCTGCCGATGAGGCTTTGAGGCTGCTGCTTACGGATGATTCTAGTGAGGCTGCCATAATAGCAGCGCGCCTTGATGCTGATAATCGCGAGCGACAAAATGTGGAGCGGCTTGTTACGCAAGAAGCAGAAAAATGGGTCACTGCGAATTTTCATGCTGCGCAAGCAGGTATTGTCGTTGGTCAATCCGGTTGGCATCAAGGTGTTGTTGGCATTGTCGCATCACGCATTGCAAAGCGCTGGCATCGGCCAACGCTCGTGATTGGATTCGATGAGCAAGGTAACGGCAAAGGAAGTGGTCGTGGCATTAATGGTATCTCGCTTGTAGAAGCGCTTGAAAGTTGCTCTCCATTACTAACGGCCTTTGGTGGGCATGCCATGGCTGCCGGCTTAAGTCTACACAAGTCACAGCTGGAGGCATTACGTACTACTTTTCAAAAAAAGAGCCGCGAGCTTCTTTCTGATGAGGATTTGATTCCGCGACTTCAACTCGATGCTGAAATTAATCTTGCAGAAGTAAGTTATGAATGGCTTGCCCTGCAAGAGCGTCTCGCGCCGTTTGGGATAGGCAATCCTCAGCCGCTCTTCTTCTCTCGCGGAGTGCGCCTTGCAAAAGAGCCACGAATTTTAAAAGAAAAGCATTTTCGTTTCGATTTTCTCACGCCTCAAAAAAAGTCAATTGCGGCTATTTTTTTCAACGGTGCCACTGATCCACTCCCCCAGCAACCATGGGATATTGCTTTTACAATCGAGCAAAACACGTATCAGGGCCGTAGTGAGCTGCAGTTGCAGATTGCTGCTATTAAGAAAAGTTGAGGAGGGCAGCGCTTCAACCCTCCAACCCCTCAACCTCTCAACTATTTTTCAAATAGCCGCTGTTTGAAAAACTAACAACATCAGAATTGAGATCGCATTAAACGTTGCATGCACAAGAATATTTGCCCAGAGAGACCCGGTACGTTCGTAAACAAGGCAAAGGATGATAGCAAGTAGCGCTAATCCAAGCATTGATGGCAAGTAAAGATGCATGGCTGCAAATAAGATAGAGGAGATAGCAATTGCCGGAATGCGACCTGCATAGCGCCGAAGCACGCCATAAAAATAGCCGCGAAAAAGAAGTTCTTCTGCAATGGGTGCTACAATGACAGCCATACTGATGATGGAGGCGCGTTCACGCCAACCTGGATGTTGTAAAAAATAAGTCACTATTGGCTGCGTATCATCAGCTGCTCCATAAAAGAGTTGAGCAACTGCTTGGCTTGTCATGATAAGAGGATAACTTACTAGCAGCCAGAGGAGGGCTGTTTTTATTATTCTTCCAGGATGATCTGGTTTTAAACCAAATAAGCGAACAGGTTCTAGATGACGTAATACAAGAAGGCCAATAATTCCTGAAACAAGGCAAAAATAAAGCAGGCTATTTACTAAAATCATCGGCAGCGTGATCTCCTCATTTTTGCCAAACGAAGCATAAATCACCGAGAGGAGCCAGAGGCCTAAGAGCGAAGCAACGAGAGCGTCTACGATAGTAAAGGGTTGCGTAGAAAGTTTTGCTTTCTTAGAAAGGCGATGAGCCAGGTAACCATAGAAAATAAGTACAATAGAAAAAACAAGAAGGGATCCGATGATAATGGGAACTGATGTTGGAGATTGAATGATTGGATTCATAATTGGCATAAAAAATAGGAAAAAACAGACTCTAGGGAACACAAAAAGGGCAGAGAAAAAAATCTTTGTGTTTCTCTCTGTTCTTTGTGGCTATTCTTTGTAGACCACTTTACAGATAAAATCGATGTTGAAAAACGAACTACGCTCTCGCTTACTCGAACTTGGAGTCCACCCCAGTAAAATGCTCGGACAAAATTTTCTATTGGATACTAATCTAGCGGCTGCAATTGTGGCTGCTATAGAACCCCAAGCAGGTGATCATATTGTTGAAATAGGGCCAGGGATGGGTGCATTGACGCGTCCTATCGTTGATTCGCCTGCCACACACATTACTCTCATTGAGCGTGACCATCGCCTGGCAGAAGAATTAAAGACTCGCTACGCAGATACCCGCGTACGCGTTATTTGCGAAGATGCGGCTAAAATTGATCTGCGAGAAATTTATGGATATGGACCAATTAAGGTGATCGGGAATCTTCCTTATAGCGCATCGACGGCTATCATCGCTCATTTCACATCGGCCTTTTCTCCAGCTTGCAGCCTTGTCTTGATGCTCCAACGCGAAGTTGCAGAACGACTTGCCGCAATTCCAGGCCATAAAGATTATGCCGCGTTAACGATTTTACTTAGTCGTCGTTGGAGTGTTAAAAAACTACGCGTTGTCCCTCCTGATGTTTTTTGGCCACGGCCAAATGTTGAATCAACCATCGTTAAAATCGTTCCGCGACCTATCAATGAGGTTCTCCGTTGTGATGAAAAAAAATTTCGCGAGCTCGTACGTCTAGGTTTTTCGTCTCGCCGCAAGCAGCTTGGTTCACTTTTAAAAATTCCAGTAGCATGTTGGACATCCCTTGCTCAAAAGTTGGGCCATCCTCCAACAGCTCGTGCAGAAGATCTTACCGTTAGTGATTGGTCACACCTTGTACAACAGCTTTATCGACTAAAGGCAACGCGTGCCACCGAACTTTTTGATGTGGTAGATGAACATGATCACGTGGTAGAGCCAATGGAACGGACATTGGTACATGGAAAAAAATTACGACATCGCGCGATCCATATCTGGATTTTTAATGCAAAAGGAGAGTTGTTTTTGCAAAAACGTTCGCTTTGGAAGGATAATTATCCTGGCCTTTGGTGCTCCAGCATAGCCGGACATGTCGATAGTGGTGAAGATTATTTTAGGGCAGCTCATCGTGAAATGAGAGAAGAGATTGGGATTACTACAACGCTAAAACCGTTTCATCGTCTCGAAGCAAGCGAAGAGACAAAGCAAGAATTCATCGAATGTTTTTATGGATTTTCAGAAGGTCCCTTCCTGCTTGATCAGTATGAACTGGAGGCAGGAGCTTTTTTCGCTTCTTCAGTTATTGAGCAATGGATGGCATTGCATCCAGAAAATTTCACACCAGTTTTTAAAATTCTTGCAAAGAAATTTTTGAATATACCATTCGCGTGCTAATTTTAGGTTCCAATAAAGCTTCTGTATTTACATTGCTTGAAATCTTCTCTATCTCCGATAGCCATGAAATCGTTCCCCTCCTATATTATTATTATCATCGCTCTCTTTTTTCTCAGCAGTAGCCATTTTTGGGCAGCAGAGCCTTCACCCTCTGCCTCAATTGAGGGAGAGACTCCTCCCCTCGTAAAGGAAAGTGTTTCTACAACAAACCAACCAATCGCAATCGAGTTAGTCACTGTTGGCGATGCTGGTAATACCGCTGATGTAACCGGCTATGGTGGGGTAAACGAAGATTACACAATAGGAAAATATGATGTCACCGCAAGTCAGTATTGCGCTTTTCTTAACGCTGTTGCAGCTGATGACATCTATCATCTTTATCATGAAAAAATGGGAACAGACCCAGCAGTAGCCTCTATCCAACGTTCAGGGGTACCCACTAATTATTCTTACTCTATTATTCACAATGAGGCATTAGATCGCGGGTCACTCCCCATCACCTATGTGAGTTATTATTCTGCGATGCGTTTTTGTAACTGGCTGCAGAATGGCCAACCCACAGGAGCGGAAGGTCCTGAAACAACAGAGACCGGAGCCTATACACTTAATGGAACTAATGTTCTTGTGACTGTAAGAGAGAATGCCTCATGGCGTCTTCCAACAGAAGATGAATGGTACAAGGCTGCTTATTATATAGGAGCAGGCACCAATGCAGGTTACTGGAAATATCCAACACAAGAAAATGCTCTGCCGACAACCGATACAAACAGTACGAATCCAGGGGCAAATTATTTTTATCAGTCACCGCAAGGAATTACGCCAAACATTAATTTTCAGTTACCAGAGGCCGATGAAATTTCCATCAGTGGCTTTCCTGCGATCAATCATATTTTTTTAACCCCTGCGGGAGCCTTTGCTTATGCTCCTGGGCCGTATGGCACGTATGATATGGGAGGTAATGTTTTTCAATGGACAAGTAGTCGCAATAGTTTTTTATCCTCGATAGACCATCAGAAAGAAACTGTTCGTGGTGGTTGTTGGAAATTACCAAGTGCTTATTTGATGCCAGCTTATTCTCGGATGCTTTTAAATCCGAAGGATCGTTCTGATTACATCGGTTTCCGTGTGATCGGTCCAAAGCCTGCTCCTGTTTTGCAGCCAGCACCATCAAGCAATGATGAGGCTACCACTTTAATAACAGAGATGCTAACAACATCAGCGCCAGCTGTTATCAAAAACTCAATGCACGCTGCGGCATCATCAGCAACTAATGGGCTAACCACCACTCAGAAAGTGGCTATTATAGCTGCCTTGATAGCAGCCATAATTTTAGCTTGTTGGGCTTGTTGGTTGCTTTGGCCCCTTTTGCCAGAGGCTACTTCTGTCACGGAAGCAGTTGTGAAAGAGACTATTTCAGTTGATTCAGCTGAAGAAATTTTTACAAAAGAAATAGAAAACGATGTTGCGGATACTTTCAGTGATCTTTTTGCAAGCGATATAAAAACAGATCTTCCTCTTGATACCGATAGACTCAATAACCTCAGGTCTGTTGCTTACACATTAGCTTTCGATTGAGTTGACGGCATTGGGGGTTCACCCTTTATCAGGCGGCGCCTAAGTTGCCCGCATGCTGCATCAATATCATGCCCTTTTTCACGACGTATGGTGGAAACAATTCCACGACGACGGAGCTCCGAAAGAAATGCCTGCTGCACGGACTGACTTGGGCGTTCCCACGGGAGACCTTCGACCGTGTTATACGGAATTAAATTTACTTTAGCCCTTAGACGTAGGGCATGATCGGCCAGGAGCGTGGCTTGCTCCAGCTGATCATTCACACCGGCAATCAAAATATATTCAAACGTAATGAGTTGTTTTTTCCGCTCTGCGTAATAAGCGCAAGCATCCATTAGCTCGGCGATCGGGTAGCGTTTATTCACTGGCATGATTTGCAAACGAACTTCATCGGTTGCACCATGCAAAGAAATCGCAAGGCGTATTTGCTGTGGCCGGTCCGCCAGCTCCCGTATGCGGGGCGCAAGGCCGCTCGAGGAAACAGTAATTTTTCGCGCCCCCAAATTAATTCCCCATGGGGCATTGATGATGTCGATGGCTCGTGTGAGGTTTTTATAATTAGCTAAGGGTTCGCCCATTCCCATAAAAACAAGATTGGTGACTCGGTGACCGGTATGTTTTTGAACGAGTAGAATTTGAGAAACGATTTCATCGACGCGTAAATCGCGCTTCCAGCCATCGAGACCACTTGCACAAAATTTACATCCGTAGGCACAACCGACTTGGGTGGAAACACAGAGTGTCTGTCGATCGGAAGTTTCGCCATAGAGTGCCGGCGAGGCTGGTATCAACACCGTCTCAATCATTTCACCATCGTGAAGACGTAATAAAAATTTTTGCGTCGTATCGTGCGAGCCGCTAATGGTCACTACCTCAGGGAGCCTCATGAGATAAGCCTTTGAGAGCTTTTCGCGTAAGACGAGAGGAAGGTTTGTCATCGTTTCCCAGCAATCGGCATTTTTTTGATAAGCCCACTCCATAATTTGCTTGGCTCGGTAGGCTGGCTGGCTCATCGAGGCCAAGCTTTCCTTGAGCTCATCTAGATGGAGTGAGTAAAAAGGAATACCCGTGCTCATGAGAGATAATGAATTTTGTGGGAGAACAGACATTGGTGAAAAGTGAAAACTATAGTCTTACGACGATTCAAAAAAAAGAGGTTTCTGGAATATTACCCGCCTTTTCAATTTAGAAAATGATTGCTTTAAAAAGAAATTTTAGTAAACTCTGCGACCTCCAATGTCTGCTTTGAAAGGGCGACTTTGGAACTTTATACATTCATGACAACTAGCAACACTACCGGCAGTATCAGCATGGCTGATCTCCAACAACTCATCGCTAACTCGGTAAATAATTATCGCGAAGGCAGCATCGTCAAAGGACATATCCTCGAAAAACGACCTAAAGAATTTTTGGTCGATATCGGATATAAATCAGAGGGCATTATTTCAGCCTCGGAATTCGATGATCCTGAAGATATTCAGGTCGGCGATGAAGTGGAGGTTCTTCTCGAGCGCCTCGAGAACGATCAGGGCATGGTTATTCTTTCCAGGCAGAAAGCGGCTCAGCGTCAGAACTGGGATAAAATTTGCAAACTTTTTGAAGCTGAAGGCATTATCAAAGGAAAAGTTACAGGTGTTGTCAAAGGTGGTCTTACCGTCAATGTTGGCGTCGATGCTTTCTTACCTGCATCTCAAGTGGACATCACCCCACCAAAAGATCTTCATCAATTTGTGGGCAATACGTACGATTTTAAAATTGTTAAACTCAACGAAGATCGTAAGAACGTAGTCCTCAGCCGCCGTGAGCTTATTGAAGCAGTACGCAATGCGCGTCGCCAAGAGTTCCTCTCCACAGTTAGTGCTGGCGATGTTGTTGAAGGAACGGTGAAGAACATCACTGACTTCGGTGCATTTATTGATCTTGATGGTATCGATGGACTTCTTCACATCACCGACATGTCATGGGCTCGTCTTAATCACCCAAGCGAGGCCGTTAAACCAGGCGATCGCATTTCTGTTGTCATTCTCGAAATCAATAAAGAGAAAGAACGTATTTCACTCGGCCTTAAACAACTTCAAGATAACCCATGGGACAAAATTGAAGAACGTTTCCCAACGGGCCAACGAGTCAAAGGGAAAATCACCAACCTCATGCCTTATGGTGCCTTTGTTGAAATTGAAGAAGGTATCGAAGGTCTTATTCACGTTTCTGAACTTTCCTGGACCAAGCGGATTGTACGTCCTTCCGATGTGCTAACGCTAGGCCAAGAAATTGAAGCTGTTGTTCTGGGCGTTAATAAAGAAGATCAAAAAATCTCGCTTGGCGTTCGTCAATTAGAATCCAATCCATGGGATGAAATTGAGCAACGCTTCATGATCGGCAAACAAGTTAAAGGCAAGGTCCGCAACATGACCGCCTATGGAGCCTTTGTGGAGCTTGAAGAAGGAATCGATGGAATGATTCACGTTTCTGATCTTCGTTGGAATAGAAAGATTAATCACCCAAGTGAAGTCTTGAAAAAGAACGATGAGATCGAAGCCATTGTTATCGACATTGACAAAGCTAACCAACGCATCAGCCTTGGAGTA
Source organism: Chthoniobacterales bacterium (assembly GCA_044326465.1). Lineage (GTDB taxonomy): Bacteria > Verrucomicrobiota > Verrucomicrobiia > Chthoniobacterales > UBA6821 > CAIWMF01. The sequence goes on along the minus strand of JBIRBD010000034.1, from coordinate 3,224 downwards.
AAACAACTTGAAGTTGACCCTTGGAAAGAAATTGACGGCCGCTTCAAAATCGGCGATCTCGTCGCAGGTAAAATTAGCAAGATTGCTAACTTCGGAGCCTTTATAGAACTTGATGGCGGCATTGATGGTCTCGTTCACATTTCTCAAATTAGTGAAGACCGCATTGAGAAAGTAAAAGATGTCCTCAAAGTTGGCCAAGAAGTCGAAGCCCGCGTCATTAAAATTGATAAAGTCGAACGTCGTCTTGGACTCTCTATTAAGGCAACAACCTACAGTGAAGAAGCCTTGAAAAAAGAAACAGAAGCTTTCGATGCAATGCGCAGCAGTGGTACTGACGACATGGTCAGCTTCGGAGCTGCCCTGTTAGCTGCTGAGGAAGAATATCGTCCAGGCACGGTGTAGCAGCTAGCTGCTAAACTCTGGTTGAAGTTAGAAGTTTAAGCTCAGAAAAAAATGAAACTTTAAAAATCGAAGCTTTAACTTCAACTTCAACTAGTCACTCACCCCTTCAATTTCTTCACAATATGAACATCACTGCTTATCTCAAAACAACATGCGGCTGGAGCAACGGCGTACGCGCCATCATGGCAAAGTATGCTCTCCCCTACACCGAAAAAGATATCATCAAGAATCCAGCTTTTCGCTTTGAAATGGAGCAACGGAGCGGCCAGTCACTCTCCCCTTGCGTCGAAATCAATGGCGTCATGCTAGCAGACATCAGCGGTGAAGAAGTTGAGGCTTATCTTCTTAAAGAAAATCTCGTCACTCCTTCCTCCATAACGACTGATGTTCCACTCAATGCAGCCTGCTCCGATGAGCAACATGCAGCGATGTTGAAGTTGAATCTTTAAAAAAAAGAAATTCTGTAAAAAGCACCATCGAGACATTCTCGTTGGTGCTTTTTTTATACCATTGGCGTGCGAGTTTCTATCTTGCATCTCCCATCTTCTATCTCCTAATTTCATGCTCACAGTTTCTAATCTCTCAAAATCTTTTGGAGGACGTTCTCTTTTTGAAGCGGCATCGCTTCAAGTCAATCGAGGTGATCGCATCGGCCTCATTGGTGCAAATGGTGCAGGTAAGACGACACTTTTTTCTTTGATTTTAAAAGAAGCCTCGCCCGATTCTGGGTCGGTTGCTTTAGAGCGAAATATCAAACTCGGTTTTCTCCCACAAGAAAGTGCAGTCACTGGTGATGAGACGATTTTAGAGCTTGCCACAAACATTAGCCCTGAGATGGAAAAAGTTCATATCATGCTACGCGAGTATCCTGATGTAGAAGATGCAATGCACCATGAGGCACAAGCTCTCTTTGCAGAAAATGATGGCTATGGACTAGAGGCAAAAGCCAAGCGCATCTTAAATGGCCTCGCTTTTCGCGAAACAGACTTCCATCGCATGGCCCGCACGATGAGCGGTGGATGGATTATGCGAGCCCATTTGGCGCGACTCCTAGTAATGGAACCTGATCTGCTCATGCTCGATGAACCAACCAACCACCTTGATCTCGAGTCACTCGGTTGGTTTCAAAATCATCTCATAAATTATAGCGGCGCGATTCTTGCGATTTCCCATGATCGTGAATTTCTTAATGCTATCTGCGAATCGATTCTAGAAGTACGCCATCAAAAGCTTCATCATTTCCGTGGCAACTATGATTCTTATTTGGAACAAAAAGCCGCTCGTGAAGAACAACACTTAGCTGCTTATAAAAGTCAACAACGCGAAATTGAAGAGCTACAGCGTTTTATCGATCGCTTCCGCGCCAAAGCTAGCAAAGCCTCACAAGCTCAAGACCGCATCAAACAACTTGCGCGCATGAAGCGGATAGAACCACCAGAACGTGATGAAGCACGCGTGCATTTTAAATTTCCTCAACCTGTGCGCAGCGGCCAGCGTGTTGCTACACTTGAAAATGTGAAGCAGGCTTATGGTGACCATGTCATCTACGAAAAACTCGACCTCGAAGTTGAAAAAGGTCAACGCACCGTTCTCGTCGGTCCCAATGGTGCAGGAAAATCAACCCTGCTAAAAATTCTTGCGCAGATGTTGCCGTTAGAACGTGGCACCTATCAACTTGGTCACAATACTTCGATTGGTTACTTTGCACAACATCGTACGGAGATGCTCGACATCAAACGCACCGTTCTTGCTGAGGCGATGAGCATTCCCAAACCTGCAACAGAACAGGCGACACGGACGATTCTTGGATCTTTTCTTTTTCGAGGGGATGATGTTTTTAAAACCGTGGGTGTTTTAAGCGGTGGAGAAAAAAGTCGTTTGGCATTGGTAAAGCTACTCCTCGATCCCCCTAATTTTTTACTCCTCGACGAACCGACAACACACCTTGATATGCCTAGCATTGATGCCTTAATCGGCGCACTCAAGCAATATGAAGGCACTCTCATGTTCGTCAGTCATGATGTCCATTTTATCCGTGCCTTGGCCACGAGCGTTCTTCATATCAACGCAGGCAAGATCACGCCGTACTCTGGCAACTACGATTATTATTTGGATAAATCAGGAGCACTTTCTGCACGCGCAGCGCTTGTTGCACCAGGCAATGGACAAGCTTTGAGTAACAATCAACCGGAGAATAAGACTTCAAAGACCTCTACAGAACCTCGCATGGGCCTTAAAGAGATTAAAGCCCTCCGAAAAGCCGAAGCTGAAAAACGAAAAGAAGCTAATAAGATTCGTCGAGAGCTAGAGAAAAAAATTGCAACTCTTGAAACTGAAATTGCAACTCTCGATGGACAAAAAAAAGCAATTGAACTCTCTCTTGAAGATCCAGCGTCCCATGGAAATGGTCAAAGCTTTGACCTTAATCGAAAGCTTTCTCGTTTGATGGAGCAAATTGAAATAAAAACAAGTGCGTGGGAAAAATTAACGATGCAACTTCCTGTAGAAAAGGCAGAAGAAGAAAGAAAAACTTAATTAGAGCTTTCCAGAGTCTGATGCTACAAATGAAAAAAAGGTAGATTGGACAAAAAGCGCTGCTTTCTTGCGCGATCCTAGCAAAGAAAGAATGTTAACAGCTGAAGAAAGTGCGGCGATACTCTCCGAGGCCAGAGGCCCTTGCTAGTCCACCCGTCAAAATAAGTTAACTTATTGTTTTGTAAGTTATTATCTTAATAAATTTCTTGAAGAATCCATAAGAAAACAGTACTATAAGGCAATAAACCTTAAGGATTTTTAGAAGTATGCCTATAGAAAATCGCACT
>JBIRBD010000160.1:0-3801 GCA_044326465.1 Chthoniobacterales bacterium | reverse complement strand
AGTGCGATTTTCTATAGGCATACTTCTAAAAATCCTTAAGGTTTATTGCCTTATAGTACTGTTTTCTTATGGATTCTTCAAGAAATTTATTAAGATAATAACTTACAAAACAATAAGTTAACTTATTTTGACGGGTGGACTTGATTGTTACCTTTAACTTTTCCGGGCTCCTGAACGGATACTGTCAATCATTAGGTACCCGTTCCCATGGACGGGCACAAATTATTTTGTCTTAATTATAAGGTATTTTCCTATAGCCAAACACTTCCTCATACTGATCAATCGAATGGCTCAACTCAAACGCTTTAGCTTTACTAAGGGAGGCTTGCTGGGCTTTTTTGAGTAGTTTGCTATCTTCCAAAAAAGGACGCAAGGCTCCAGCCATGGCATCAGCGCCACCTGCTAGATTAAAGAGCTGACCATTCTTTTTATTTTCGACCACATCATGCAATCCACCGATGTCACTTCCGACAATAGCTAAGCCATGAGCTAAAGCCTCGACCCCAACCATCGGCAATCCTTCCGAAAGTGATGGCATTAGCAAAATATCAGCCTCTTGCATGGCAGCCTCCACTTCACTCCCAGAAGCCCATCCCATTAGCTTGACACGGTCACTTAAATTTTCTCGATCAATTTCTTTTTGTAAAGAAGAGCGAAGTGGTCCGTCGCCGATAATTTTTAAATTCCATGAGAGCTCGCGCAGACGCGCGAGGGCTTGAATAGCAAGGAGTGAATTTTTTTGAATGCTCAAACGACCGACCATCAGGAGTTGCGGCGTTGTTGAATTTTTTTCTACCATTTTCTCAGGTAGATTGATTCCATTGAGAATGACCTGGGGGTCAATGCCATACGCTTTTTTTGCTAAATTGGCCACAAAGCTGCTCACCGCCGTCACACTTGCTGCCCTCTTCCAAAGGGGGACTGTGAGTGGTTTAACAATTTTAAAAAGCAAGCCGGTCTGCTCTGGCACACCACCAGGCACATCGCCAAGATGAGCTGTGAGCACGTAAGGAATACCAGTCAAAAGATGAACAAGCCATGCTACAAGACCGGTAGGAACGGCAAAATGCGCATGGATAATATCAAGTTTCTGCTTTTCTACGACCTTCAACGTTACAGGAAGCGCAATAAGAACCCAAAGTAACATTTCAAAAACGCTACAAGTATCTTCACGACGACGTCCTGAATTCACTCGTCTCACCTCAATGCCATCAATGATTGATTGTTTTGGCAAATGTGACATCCCTCCTGTTACTACGCGCACGTTGTGACCGCGTTGCGAGAGAGCTGATGCTACCTGGGCTGCCACGCGTCCACCCCCTCCACCAAGCGGTGGGTATTCGTAGCAGAGAATGAGAAGACTCAATCTCCTTGAAGTTATCTCCTTCATCTCTGTTAAATTTAAATCTTTTCCGTTCATCCCTTTTTTTCCGTATCCAGCTAATTAATAATCTCTAGAGAAAGGTCAGCCCACGATACTGAATGTGTTACTGCTCCTAAAGAAATCTCATCAATGCCTGTTTCTGCAATAGCGCGAATATTTTCTAATGTAATACCACCGCTTGCTTCGAGACGAATTTGAGGTGCCATGGCACTTCTCATAGCAACAGCTTCACGAAGTTTTTCAACATTCATATTATCAAGAAGAATCACATTAATTTCTGGAATCGTCAGAAAAAATTTTACTTGTTCAAGCGTGTCTGCCTCCACTTCAATTTTAATATTAGGATGATCCGCTCGCAGCTCTTGAATTTTTTTAGGCAGTGCTCCAAGTTTGCTGGAGACTGATTTTCCAAGGCTTGGTGATGCTTCTGCAATGGCAGCAAGATGATTATCTTTAATCATCACGGCATCAAAAAGCCCAATGCGGTGATTCTTTCCTCCACCAGCGCGTACCGCTTCTTTTTCTAACAAGCGCCATCCCGGTGTCATTTTACGGGTATCTAAAATGGTGACACCGGTACCTGCAACAGCCTCTACAAATGTTCTCGTTAGTGTTGCTACTCCGATGAGCCTTCCTAAAAAATTCAAGACAACACGCTCTGCTGCAAGAAGTGAACGAGTGGAGCCTTTAACTTCTAGAAAGCTCTCCCCTGGCTGTAAGTGCTGACCATCTTGAGCTAGAAGTTTTACAATTAATGTTGGATCTACTTCACGAAAAACTTCTCGAGCGGCTGCTAATCCCCCAGCCACAGCATGTTTTCGTGTGATGATCCGAGCGTAACTCGTGCTAGCGTGAGGAATGAAATGTTCTGAAGTAATATCGCCCGAGCCGATATCTTCTGTGAGAGCAGCTTTGAAAAGATTAAAAGGAAACGGGGAAGGCATTTTTAATAGATTCTAAGAAATAGTACAACAGCCCGTTTGCTTAACTTCCACATCATCTGTATTTAAGGTATCTTGAGTCTGTCTTGAGATGGATGAAAGATTACTTTCATTATTACTATTTAATGAAGAATTACTATGACTATTAAGAGGATTCATACCCTCTCCTTGTTCTTGGATAGTTGCATGGCTATTTTCATTGCTACTAGTTAGCGAAGAATTGGGGCTAGAATCTGAATTTAAAGATGTATTACTGTCATTATTAATAGGATGCGTACTTACTGAGCTGCCAGCATTCTCATTTGCAGTAGCAATGCTAGCTTCTACGTTATCGATCATACTTTGAACATGTTCTATCAAACCGAACATATAAAAGCGATTCTCGTCTTGTTGAACTCCACTTCCCTTTGTTGGAATTTGCATACTTTTTCTGTCAAAAAATTCTCCTGGGTCGCTTTCAAAATAGTGAGACTTTATAAAATTATAAATATTAGTCATCTCTTGCTTAAGCAATAGGGCATGTTCTAGCGCTTTTTCTGCAATAGTTACGTAGGAAAGAGCTGCCTCTTGAGTTAAAGCATTATGAGCTAGATCAGGTGCAAGAGCAGCAATGCCTGCAGCTGTTTGTGCTGCACCAACAGCACGATCAAAAAGGTTAATAAAATCACCAAAGTTAACGTGTTGTTCAGGCCTAACATTTTGACCTGTAAGAAAATTGATATCATCCGTTAAATTTATTGCAACAATATCAAAATTATTCTCTGTTGCAAGATGATGAAGCGCTGTGATCGTTGTTTCTAGCGATTGTCTATGATTGCCTATGCTCTCGATATTCGTAAAAACTTGCTGAATATCATGAGCTGACAACGTATTATTGTATTGAGTATTTCCGCTAACATTTGCAGCAGAAGGAAAAGCAAAATTAGCTATAGGAGCTCCATACTCTCTTTCCAATACCGCTCTAAAAGCGTGAACAATCCTACTAGCATCTTGGATTGGGCCCATTTCAAGAAATTGAATTGAGTGACCTTGAAGAAATAAGGAACGATAACGATTGTGACCATCGTTACTCAAAATATCATTCGCACGATCTCGAAATACTTGTGCAGTAAGTTGTTGATTAGCTTGCGGATCACTATTTATATTATTCATAAAAAGTAAAAACTAACATGTTTTAATCAAAATCTCCAATCTACTTTTTTAGCTTCTACAGGAGAGGTTAATGATGTTGCTCGCAAAACATCATTTCTTGTCCTATAGCATTCTTGATCGTAACGTATTAAAAAATTCTTTTTAAGGTAAGGTGTTTCTGAGTTTTCTTCCAAGTCAGCAAGAATAACAGATTTTATCTCCTGTGCCTCTTTTAATAGACGGGCAACGTTAGCTTTACTAGTTTCAACTTTCCCTCTTAGGTCTTCTACGTCATGAGCTTCTTTTAGAGCATCAGATTGAGCTGCGGCTATCAGCTCATCGATT
>JBIRBD010000080.1:0-8892 GCA_044326465.1 Chthoniobacterales bacterium | reverse complement strand
TTTTAAAACTGCACCATCCCACGATTGTACGCCCATGCTGATACGATTAATACCGGCGTCGCGAAGTAATGTTGCTTTGTCAATAGCAACGGTGGCCGGATTCATTTCAATCGTCCATTCGGTGAGGGCTGAAAGATCAAGATGATGATGCAATCCCTCAAGAAGGCGCTCAAATTGAGGTAGAGAGAGAGAACTCGGTGTTCCTCCACCAAAAAAAATCGTGCGTGGCTGAAGTCTTTTCGCATGATATTCGACTTCTACGAGTAGAGCATCGAGGAATTTTTCTACACGATCACGTCCTGCGGATTCTTTATAAAAAGCGCAGTAAGGACAGATGTTCGGGCAAAAGGGGATGTGAATGTAAAGATGCTCAATCATCAGAATAGCATGACTCTAACTCAAATTTTCAGCTTCAGCCCATCATAAGCTAAGGCATAGCTTGGAGGCAGCTGTTTCTCTTTTTCTGCGTGAGCTACGTCGTGACAGAAGTGGATAAAAAAAGTTTGCTTTGCTTGGATGCGTCCTGCCCCCTCGATAGCACCTTCAAAGTTCAAATGCGTAGGATGAGGTCGATCACGAAGTGCATCAATAATTAATACCTCCGCTCCGAAGGCGCTTGCAGCTGCCTCTGGCGAGATTGCTTGGCAATCGGTGTAGTAGGCTAGAAGTTTTTTTCCTTTGTGTTTAAAAACAAAGCCGAGCACTGGCATGCGGCCGTGTTCGAGTGGCACAGGGATGATTTCTAATTCACCAAGAAAAAATGGACCTTCTACGGCATGTTGCTCAACAGCCAGGTAGTTTTTAAAGGGTCTTGTGTCTTCAAAAACAAAACGAAAAGCCTCATGAATTTTTTCCATTGTCACAGGGGCTGCATAAATCGGCATTGGTTTTTCTTGAAGTTCACAAAACCGACGCAAGTCATCAAAACCCATGATGTGATCGGTATGAGCATGCGTGAAAAGAACAGCATCAATGTGATTGATTTTTTCGCGAAGGCACTGAAAACGCAGGTCTGGTGTTGTGTCGATAAGGATCTTCTGCTCCGGTGTACTAATAAGCAACGAGGTCCGCATCCGCTGATCACGGGGATCTTGGGAAGTGCAAACAGCACAAGAGCAGCCAATCATTGGAATTCCTTGGGAAGTTCCCGTTCCTAGAAAAGTTAGTACTACACCCATCAGGAATAAGATAGAGCGTTTTTAGGCTGATTGCTGCGTGGCTTGCTCAAAAATTTTTTTCAAAAACGGAGCGGTGTGGCTCGTTTTATTTTCAGCAACCTCTTCCGGTGTTCCTGCAGCAACGAGTTTTCCACCACGATATCCAGCCTCTGGGCCAATATCGATGAGGTAGTCAGCTTCTGCAATAAGATCAAGATGATGTTCTACAACAATAACAGTATGGCCTTCGTCAACAAGGCGATGCAACACATCAAGAAGTAGTGCAACATCAGCCGCATGGAGACCAATGGTTGGCTCTTCTAGAATATAAAGTGTATTGCCTTTAGCGCGAAGACGTGGCTTTTCAGGGCCTCCTCCCTTTGCAAGTTGAGTGACTAATTTAATACGTTGAGCTTCTCCTCCGCTTAATGTCGGACTTGGTTGGCCGAGACGCAAATAACCAAGACCTGTTTCAACAAGAAGTTGTAACGGGCGAGAAATTTTTGGATGAGCTTTAAAAAACTCCACAGCTTCTTCCACCGTCATTGCAAGAACATCGCTAATCGATTTTCCATCGTATTTTACTTCAAGCGTCTGTCGATTAAAGCGAGTGCTATTGCAGTCTTCACACGGCATGGAAGAGGTTGGCAAAAAACTCATTTCAAGTTTGATGAGGCCTTGTCCTTCACAGCTTTGACAGCGGCCACCAGCATTATTAAAGGAAAAGCGGCTTGAGGTATACCCACGCAGGCGCGCAAGCGGAAGGCTTGAGTAGAGGATCCGGATCGTATCAAAGATTTTTAGATAGGTTGCCGGAGTAGAACGGGAAGTTTTACCAATCGGGGATTGGTCTACTTCAATAATTTGGGAGAGTTTCTCAAATCCTGTTAATGATTTCCAGCATGCACTGGTCGTCTTTTTTCTCTTGGGTGAAAGTGCCTCTTTAACAGCAGGGAGGAGAACACTGCGTAAAAGGGTGCTTTTTCCGGAGCCACTAATTCCAGAAATTACCGTGAGGCGTTGTAATGGAAATTGAACATCAACGTCTTTGAGATTGTGTTTATTGGCACCCTGGAGTTTGAGCCACTGAGGAACCGTTGTTAAAGAGCGGCGTTTGCCACGCTGTGGATGGGAAGGCGGTGTTCGTAAGAATTTTCCCGTGAGAGAATTATGATTCTCTATGATGTTTTGAATCGTTCCTTGGGCTACAATTTCTCCACCGCGAGAACCTGCACCAGGTCCAAGATCAATAATGGAGTGAGCGCGACGCATGGTCTCTTCATCATGTTCAACAATTACCAGAGAATTCCCATGAGTAACGAGTTCTTCGAGCGCATCAAGAAGGCGATTGTTATCGCGCGGATGGAGTCCGATTGTTGGCTCGTCTAAAACATAAAGAACTCCACGCAAGTTAGATCCGAGCTGAGCAGCAAGGCGGATGCGTTGCGATTCTCCACCACTAAGAGTTTTTGCAGAGCGATGAAGTTCTAGATAATCAAGGCCAACACGTGATAAAAATTCTAAACGCTGACGAATTTCAGGAATAATGTCGCGTGCTACTGTTTCGTCGCGGCCTTGAAAATTCCACTGATTAATTAAGGATGTTACCTCTATTGATGAGTGTGACAGAAGCTCCGTGAGTGAGATGCCATGAATATTTACAGAACGAGCAATTTCATTAAGCCGTGTTCCATGACAGACCATGCAAGTGCATGTCTCCCCCTCTTCGCGATGATCAAAGGATTTTTCTTCGATCAACTCAGCTTCAAGTGGAGATTCAAGTCCACTATGAGAAGTAGTTTCCGTCCAGATTTCACCAAAGCCTCGGCAATGCTCACACCAGCCATGCGGAGAGTTAAAAGAAAAAAGGCGGGGATCAAGATCTTCAAAAGCCTTGCCACAATCAGGGCAGTTCATTTCAATGCTCAAGAGTTTTGTAAAAAATTTATTTTTTACCTTTTTGCTTCCACTTGCCTCATTGACTTGCTCTTTTTTAGGGAGCCCTCCTTTTTTTCCAGATTCTGCCTGACGTACTTTGGCTGTCCCTTTGCCAACTTCTAAAGCTCGTTTGGTGATATCGAGAAGACCTTGCGTTTCTCCTTGGGCAAGGGTTGCTATGAGAACATCAATGGTATGTTCTTGAAAGCGTTTGAGGGGTTTAAAATTTTCGAGAAGAACTAATTCTCCATCAATAAGAAGTGTTGTAAATCCTTGGTTGATAGCCCATCTGGCGATATCGGAATGAAGTCCTTTGCGCCCGCGTACGAGGGGAGCAAAAAGTTCAACAGGTCCTTTTGAGGCCATTTTTTCTAACTCATCAGCGATGGCCGTTAAGGAACTTTTGGCGACAGGAACATGGCAGTCGGGACAATGTTGTGTTCCAAGCTTAGCATAGAGAAGACGAAGAAATTGGTGGATTTCTGTAATTGTCGCAACCGTTGATTTTCCACCGCCACGTGTAATGCGTTGTTCAATGGCCACGGTTGGAGGTAAGCCGTCGATTTGGTCCACATCAGGCTTTTCGAGCTGCTGCACAAACTGGCGTGCATAAGGAGACATGCTATCCAAAAAGCGTCGTTGTCCCTCTGCAAAAAGAATGTCAAAAGCCAGCGTTGATTTTCCAGAACCACTGAGCCCTGTGATGACGACCATTTCATCACGCGGAATTATTAAACTAATGTTTTTTAAATTATGCTCTCGTGCACCATGAACTTCAATGGCACTGCTGCCAGGGGAATTTTTAACGGCTATTTGTGGTGCCGTACTATCGAGTAGGAGAGGTGATCGTCCAGCAAGAACTTCTTTAAGATAGCGTCCTGTATGGGAAGTGGCATGCGCCGCAACTTGCTGTGGTGTTCCTGCAACGATGAGCTTGCCTCCTTCATCGCCTGCTTCTGGGCCAATATCAATAATCCAGTCAGCAGACTTAATGACATCTAAATTATGTTCAATAATGACAATGCTATTTCCTTCTTCAACAAGTCTTTCGAAAACTTTCAAAAGAATGGCAATGTCATCAACATGTAAGCCTGTGGTTGGCTCATCAAAAATGAGAAGTGAGTTACCTGGTTCTTGTCCGGCCAATCGTGTAGCCAATTTTAAGCGTTGTGATTCACCACCGCTGAGAATATTCACAGGCTGCCCCAATTTCAAATAATCAAGCCCAACATCAGTGAGAAGCTGTAATGGTTCAAGAATAGTCTTTGCCTTGGGGGCATCTTTAAAAAATTCAATCGCTTCACGAGCTGTCATCTCCAAGACATCGTGGATTGTTTTTCCGCAATAGCGGATGTTGAGGACGCGTTGTTGATAGCGTCGGCCATCACACTCAGGACAACGTAAAAAAAGATCACTGAGAAATTGCATTTCGATTTTTTCAAAACCGAGTCCAGAACATCTATCGCAACGTCCCTGGCCAGAGTTGAAGGAAAATGCCGAAGGGGTGAGGCCTGCGTCTATCGCTTCTTTTGTAAAACCAAAAAGATCTCGGATAATATCAAAGACGCCAAGATAAAGAGCCGGTGTAGAGCGTGGCGTTCGAGCGAGGGGTGATTGATCTACCATGACCACATCACTGAGATTTTCGCCTCCTTTGATAGAGCGGCAAAAACCTATGGAGTCAGTTTCTTCAGGAGTTGTTGATGTTAAATTGCGATAAAGGACATCACGAATAAGGGAGCTTTTTCCTGATCCAGAAACGCCAGTGACGCAACAAAAAACGCCTAGTGGAATTTTGACATCAATCTTTTGAAGATTATTGTGAGAAATTCCTTTCATCACAATCCACTCTTTTGGTTTGCGTAGGTTTTTTGGAGAGGCAATAAAACGGTCTCCGCGTAAATAAGAAGCGGTGAGAGAATCTTTGCAGCCTGCTAACTTTGTTAGAGGCCCTGAAAACATGAGTTTTCCACCTTCGTTGCCGCGACCAGGACCGAGATCTACAATATGGTCTGCAGCACGAATAATGGCATCTTCATGCTCCACGACGAGCAAGGTGTTTCCCTTGTCTCGTAGAGAACGCATGATGCCGAGCAATCGTGTTACATCGCGGGGATGTAAACCGACGCTTGGTTCATCCATGACAAAAAGCGTATTAACTAGTGAAGCTCCAAGACATGTTGTGAGATTTACACGCGCGATTTCTCCGCCAGAAAGAGAGCGTGTTGAGCGATCTAATGAAAGATAACCGAGGCCAACTTGTTCAAGATAGCCGAGGCGGGAAATAATTTGTTGATGAATCATCCCCGTTCCTGGATCATCTTTTGGAATGCGTAGCTTGGCAAGAAGAGGTGCTAGACGTTGTACCGACATCGCCGCAATTTCTGGCAATGTCATAGCATTTCCAGCAAGAGGAAGGTGATAATTTAATGTCTCAGGTTGGAAACGTCCACCGTGGCAACTTTCGCATGGTTGATAAGAGCGATAACGACTTAACAGAGTGCGAATGTGAATCTTGTATGTTTTACTTTCTAATTGTTTAAAAAATCCATCGACTCCATACCAGGAATTTTTATTTTTTAACTTATCGTTAGTGGATGATTCACCCTTGATAATAAAATTTTTATTTTCCTGTGAAAGATCTTCAAAAGGGAGATGCGCATCGATGTCATGAAGAGCACATGCATGGAGAAGATTTTGCTGATGTTCTCGTAAAACGCCACCTTGAAACGGTTTGATAACGCCTCCCGCAATGCTCAGAGAACGATCTGGCATTACGCGATTGTAATTAATTCCGATCGTGCGGCCAAAACCACGACAAGTAGGGCAAGCTCCTAAAGGATTATTGAAACTGAAAAGTCCAGGAGATGGAGGTCTGATGGCTGTATCGCAATGGGCGCAGTGCCAGCCAGCCGAAAACGGGTGAACTTCGCCGGTTATAGGGTTAATAAAAGCGACACAATTTTTTCCTAAGCGGAGTGCCGTTTCGACAGCCTCTGTAAGACGCCCCTGAATGGAGGCGTTGATCTCCAAGCGATCTTGAATAATAAAAACAGAGGCAGGAAGATCACTGATTTTTGGAGGCTCGTCAGTACGATGAATTTCTCCATTAATCCAAACACGGAGGTAGCCTTGTTCTTGTAAGAAGCTAAAAAAATCAGCCGGTTGGCGTTTTATTACTGGTGTTGCTTTTTTAACTGCTGGCTCTTGTGAGTAATCTTTAAAAGCAGAAACTCCATCATCTTCTTCTTTTTCTTGAATCTCTATGGCAATTCCTGTTGATACAGGAAAGGCGATAAAGAGTTGTTTTTGCAAAAGAGTTGAAAGGATTTTTTTTGTAATCGACTCAGCAGATTCTGGTTTGACAGGAGTATGGCAATGGGGACAAGCAGCCTCTGCTGCTCGGGTCATGAGAAGCTTTAAATAGTCATTAATTTCTGTGAGGGTGCCAACGGTGGAACGAACTGTTTTAACACTATTGTTTTGTTCAATGGCAATCGCAGGAGGAATGCCCTCTATCGACTTGACGCGAGGCTTATCCATGCGGTCAAGAAATTGACGCGTGTAGGGGCTGAATGTCTCAACGTAGCGTCGTTGGCCTTCTGCGTAAATTGTATCAAAGGCAAGGCTTGACTTCCCACTGCCACTAGGGCCGGTAACGACGATCAGTGAACGCGAGGGAAGATCAAGATCAAAGCCTTGAAGATTATTTTGACGGACGTCGCGAAGACGTATCCAAGGAGAGGTAGGCACTCTTAATAGGAGGTGTGCAAAAGCGCGATCCTTTTTTTAGCTTGACGTTCGTAACCTCAAGAAGTCGATTTCTTGAGGAGGTTTTGAGCCGAATATGTTACGAAGCACCTTTGCTTCCAAGCAGAAAAACGGTCGGTTAGGAGGCTGGAGAATTTTTTAATTCTTCAGTGCGCAAGAGAACACGTTGGCGCATGACTTTACCTGCTTTGAACTTCACCGTCGCACGTGCAGGAATAGTAACATCAACCTCAGGGCGGTTAGGATTGCGACCAATGCGAGAACGTGTTAAACGAACTTCAAAAACGCCGAAATTTCTTAATTCAATATTCCGTCCTTCAGCAAGTGCTGTGGTAATATGGTCAAGGGTTTTTTGAATAACAGCAAAGACATCAGCCTGGATAAGGCCTGTTTCGTTGCTGATGGCCATAACAAGATCACGTTTGGTAAGATTAGACATAAATTTAAATGTGAATTAATATGTTTTTGGATTTGTAGTATATGCATTGTTATATACCACAACAAAAAACGGCTCTTTAGCCTACGCGAAAAATGTTTTGTTGGCAAGAGGTGTTTTTTTTAAAACGCGGAGAGGCTGTGGGCTAGAGGGTCAAGCAAGAAAAGTCATCTTGTCAATAAAGCAATAATTTTCCACTCTTTTTTGCATCTTATATTCGTAACGGATAAATGCGAAAGTTTTTGTTACTTGTTGTCTCTAGAGGTTTTGTCGTTGCTTTCGTTATGCTCGTATAGCGCTTTACTCTTCCACGTCACTGCCGCGAAGGGGGGAACTTGCTAGAACCAATAATACTAAAAACGTGGATCAAAATAAAAAATTTAAGGCAGTATAGATTGCACAAAGAACACAAAAATTCTTTTTTTGTTCTTTGTGCTGAATTCTTTTTTTGTGACGTTGGTAGTTACTTGAAATTAGGATTCCCTGAATAGACTTTAACTACGAACTATTTTATATGAATTACAAACAACGCCTTCTTATATTATTGCTCAGCATTAGCTGTATAGCCTCTAGTGATAGACTTCTTTCCAAAGCTGCTGATCCAGAGCAAGGAGTCCTCGGAGGGCAAAAGTCCGATAATCCTTGGAACGATCTGAGCCGAGCCCAACAAAGGCGAGTGAAACAGGGAGAGCAGGTTTTGGTTAATGAAAATATTCCTAATGACCCATGGCCTTGTTTTCATGTTTACCGCATTACAACAGCAACGCCCATTCAAGTCGCCGCTGTTTTTTGGGATGTCGCTTATGACGCGAACTATATTCCCGATTGCCTAAAATCAATAGTCAATGGTCATCCTGCGCTTAATATGGTCGATGCGACCTATGAAATTCGAGTTCCCTTTTTGCCGAATGAGGTTTCTAAAGTTCGCAGCTTGGTCAAAACTGTTCCAGGAGGTGGTTATAAAATTGAATGGAATGTTCTGTCCTCAAAGTATAGCAAGTCAGGCAGAGGAAGTGTTCTTGCTCTTCCTTATGAGAATGGATCCTTAATTTCCTATAGCAACCTTGTTGTGCCGGGCAGCAGTATTGCTGTGATTTTGCGAGGGCAAGCTGAGAGCCAAGTGCAAAAAACAGTTGCGGCTATGGCCACTCAAGCTGAAACGGAGGTGAAAAAATCTCCAGAGCAACTCACTGCGCAAATTCAGCAATTAGAAAAAGCATTAGGAGTGAGCTCTCAATAGAGCAATCAAGTAGAGACTGGAGGCTGGAGGCTGCAGGTTGCAGGTCGCAAACCTGCGGTCAACGCAAAGAAAAAACTCTTTTTTGATAAAAACAAAGCTACCGGAAAAGAACGCTTAAAAAAAACGGCAGTGGATCGTGGCAAATTAACGTAATGTGCTCAGCCTCAAAATAAATTTTCAACCGACTTATGTACCCACTGGGCTCATCATTACACACATCTTTAATTTATTATTAATAAATTTCTTACAGCGTAAAATCCTATTATAAGATCTTGAGAAAAAAGGGATTCAGTCCCATGACTTATAATTTCGTTTATAAATTGAAGCTAATTCCCCTATTTTTCTAGCCT
>JBIRBD010000061.1:0-10840 GCA_044326465.1 Chthoniobacterales bacterium | reverse complement strand
TTTCTAGCCGGCCCCCTATTTTCCTCCTTCGCGTTTGATTCTTATGTCCTACAACTCCCTTTCTCATTTTTTAAAAACGCTCGAGCAGGCTGGAGAGCTGCGTCGTATTAGTCTTCCTGTGGCGACCGAGCTACAAATGACCGAGTTGGCTGATCGTGAGATGAAGTCACCTGGCGGTGGCAAGGCACTCCTTTTTGAAAAGCCAACCATTGATGGGAAGCCCTCCTCATTTCCTGTTGCGATCAACACTATGGGTTCCCGTCGGCGCATGGCTATGGCGCTAGGTCTTGATTCTGTGGAAGATCTGGCACAGCAGTTGGAATTTTTGATGAAGGCAAAGCCGCCCCAAAATTTCCGCGATGGCTTGACCTTGTTACGCCAAGGAATTGATCTCATGCATGCGCGTCCCCGTCATGTCAAAGATGGGCCGTGTCACGAGGTGATCCATTTTATTAAGGATAAAATTTTTTCCCTAGAGGATCTTCCTTTTCTCAAATGTTGGCCACAAGATGGTGGGCGGTTTGTCACGTTGCCGACAGTTTATACAAAAGATCCTGACACCGGCGTGCGCAATGTCGGTATGTATCGGATGCAGATTTATGATGCCTGCACGACAGGGATGCATTGGCAAGTGCACAAAGTCGCTGCGCGGCATGGAAAGGGCTACTACGAGCGTGGTGAAAAAATGCCGGTGGCAGTCGCCTTTGGTGGTGATCCTGCGTTGACTTTTGCTGCGATGGCGCCGCTCCCTGATGGTATTGATGAAATTCTTTTTGCGGGATTTGCGCGAAAGCGTTCGGTTAATTTAGTCAAATGTGTCTCCGTTCCCCTCGAAGTTCCTGCAGAAAGTGACATCGTTCTAGAAGGCTTCGTTAACCCAGGTGAGATGAGGCCTGAGGGCCCATTTGGTGATCATACCGGGTTTTATACCCCCGTGGATGACTATCCGGTTTTTCATGTAACGGCCATCACGCATCGCAAAGAAGCGATCTATCCAGCCACGATTGTTGGCATACCACCGATGGAAGATTTCTATATGGGGGAGGCTTGCACACGAATTTTTCTTCCAATTTTTAAAATGAATTTTCCCGAGATTGTCGATATTGCACTTCCCGCTGAGGGAGTCTTTCACAATCTTGTTTTTGTCAGTATTCGGAAGCAATACCCGTGGCAGGCTTTTAAAATCATGCACGGATTGTGGGGTATGGGTCAGATGATGTTTTCAAAATACATCGTTGTCGTGGATGAAGATTGCGATGTGCAAAATACCTCTGAAGTGCTTTTTCGCCTTTGCTCCAACACGGACCCACAGCGGGATAGTACGATAACGAAAAACCCAAGCGATAGCCTCGATCATGCCCCCACACACCCGAATCTCGGTTCTCACATGGGATTTGATGCGACGCGCAAACTCCCAGGTGAAGGATACACACGCCCTTGGCCTGATCTTGTCAGAATGGATCCTGCTATCAAACTCTGGGCAGATCAGTTTGTTGGATGAGGTGGAAAAAAGTAACTACCAAATTCTGGGCTGACTTAAACTGGGTTAAAAACAAGTTTCTACTTAGTAAAAAAGATCACTTGTAGCGCCAACATCAATTTTTTCGTCAGGCTAACTTGATAACGACGATGAAAAAGATCATAGCGGTTATGTTGCATCGCGTGCAAAAGTTCCCGGTAAATGGCTTCCATCAGCCGTGCAGGCCGTAGTAATCGATGCTCGCGAGGGGTGAGTTTTTCCCAGGCACATTCTGCTTTCGCGAAATAAGAGAGGGCGCGCTCCGCTTCATGGTTAAAAAGATGGGTTGCTTTCGGAGAAGAGGTGCTTTCAAGAATCTCTTTTTCAGTGATTTGAAAACGAGCGAGGTCTTCTAGAGGTAGGTAAATTCTACCCATTAAGGCATCTTCGGCCACGTCGCGAAGAATGTTGGTGAGTTGCAAGGCGATGCCTAGTTGCTCTGCGTAGTTATTAACATCATCTCCTTTCGCATCAAAAAGCTCTGCACTGATCAGGCCAACTACCGAGGCTACGCGCCACAAGTAGAGGCGCAGCTCTTCAAACGTACTGTAACGATGAATGGTAAGATCCATCTGCACACCACGGATGATTTCACAAAGTCGCTCGCCATCGATCTTTCGTCGAACAACCATCTCAAAAAACGGGGCTGAAAATGCTGACCCGGATAAGACATAGGTAGCATCAGCTTTTGTCACGGCTATCATCCAAGCCGATAGCTGTTTTTCTTTTTCGTTGAATGAGAGTAAAGGATGATCTGCGATAGCATCAATCGTGTGACAAAACTCATAAAAAAAAAGCGCATCTTTTCTCTTTGCACGAGGGAGAAGAAAAAGTGCGATGGCTAAGTTCGAGCGTAGTGCTGGTAGGATACTGTAACGTTGCGTGAGCAAAATAGAGTTCATGAAATTTTTTAAAAGCGAAAGCAGGCAAAAGAAGGTATTATACCCAAGCAGAAGAGTTAAACCTAAAAACGGCAATGGCTCGTTATAAATTAGCGCAATATGCTCAGCCTTAAAATGATTTTTAGACCAAGCTCTTACGCTAATTTATTAACTCCCATCACTGTTTTTAGGTCGCCGTTTAAATTTTGACCTTTAGTACTTAGAGATTTTTTACAAAAAAATTCTTTTTGTGTTCTTTGTATAATCTTTGTGTTCTTTGTGTTTAATTTTCATCCGTCATGATTCTACCAAACCAAATCACCATCGGACGCATTCTCTTAATTCCTGTTTTTGTTTTGCTGGCTGTTTATTACGGCCAGAGCGTTAGCCTCGGTGATCCTAATGAAAAACTTCGTGTTGCTGCGATCATTGTTTTTATTGTCGCTGCGGTAAGCGATGGTGCTGATGGCTGGATTGCGCGGCATTATAATTTGCGATCGCCTCTTGGAGCAATTCTTGATCCTCTTGCTGATAAAGGCCTTATGCTTACAGCGATCATCACGTTGAGTTTATCCAATTGGGATCGCTCGTTGCCACTTTGGTTTCCGGTTCTCATCATTGCGCGAGATGTCATCATTGTTGGGGGCTGTATTTTGCTTCGTTTTCTCAACGATCATTTGGAAGTTCGTCCCAGTATAATTGGAAAAATTTCGACCTTTTTTCAAATGTTGACAATAGCAGTAGTCTTACTCCAATGGCGTTACTATAATGGTGTCGTCATCGTGACAGGAACTGTTACTCTGGTGAGTGGTTTTTCTTATATCGCTGATGGCATTCGGCTCTTGCGTGCAGGCGGGCATGATGTGCCATCGTCTTCAAAATAAATGTGCAAAAATGAAGCCGCCGGCCGCTTCACGGCACGCAGTAGTTCAGCCTAAAAACGTGAATGAAAATAAAAAATTTGACGCAATATAGTCGGTCTGAAGCTGTTCGTTCTAAAGTCTCACTAACCGTGCAGGTTAGCCACGGCTTCATAACAACTAAGCTTCCAATCCAACTCCTTACGCCAACTTTCTCATTTTCATTCACGTTTTTAGGTCAAGGGATGAGTTGCTGCTATCGTAGCTGTTGAGAGGTTGATGGGATTGCAGTATTACGCAATGTTACATGTTAAAATCACTAGCCTTATTAAAAAATGAGAAAACTAAACCGACAAAAAAATTTCTAAACCCAAATTTTGAACGTTCTCAATTCTTAAATTATCGCGATAGCGGTGCTTCCAAACGCCTCAACTCCTTAACACTCAACTTCTTTTTTTTATGTACTCCGTAGCCATTGTTGGCCGACCTAATGTCGGAAAATCATCTCTCTTCAACCGTCTTGTTGGGCGGCGCAAGGCGATTGTTCATGATCAGCCAGGCGTTACGCGCGATCGGCTTTCAGGAACATGCCATCAAGGTGGAGAGGTTTTTGAGTTGATTGATACAGGTGGTATTGGAGATTCACCCGATCCTGATTTTGCGGAAGCCACGCACAATGCCGCAATCGAAGCCATTACATCTGCTGACCTTTTGTTGTTTGTTGTGGATGGACAAGTCGTCGTTACCCCGCTGGATCGGGAGCTCGCAGAAAAATTACGTCGCAGCGGTCGGCCGCTTCTTCTCGTCGTTAATAAAGTGGATGAAGGAATGCATGAAGCAATGGTGAATGATTTTTACGAGCTAGGTTTTGAAAATATCTTGCCGATGAGTGCAGCCCATGGGCGCGGATTGCATGATCTGCTTGCCGCAATCAACGAGGAATTTAGTCGGATAGAAAAATCAGAGCCTGAACAAACAGAAGAATCCACAGATGCTGATTCTATCAACGCTGAAGAGGATGCTAAGTTTGATGATCTTATTCCTGCAAAAGTTCCACATCTTGCATTGGTCGGTCGGCCCAATGTTGGGAAATCATCCTTGCTGAATAAATTGCTCGGCGAAGTGCGCAGTATTGTCAGTCCTATCGCAGGCACGACGCGTGATGCGCTTGATATTTTATGCACGCTTAAAGGGGTGCCCTACCTTCTCGTTGATACAGCCGGCTTACGGCATCGGTCGCGGCTTGATTCTTCGGTAGAAGTCTTTAGTGGCATGCGTACAGAAGAAGCCATTCGTCGCGCAGATGTTGGTGTGCTTGTTATTGATGCAGTGGAGGGAGTTACGGCTCAAGACAAGCGGATTGCAGGCATGATCCAAGAATCAATGAAGGCCTGTATCATTGTGCTCAACAAATGGGATCTCGTGCACAAAGAAGATGGTGGCCGCGCGTCACAAGGAGACCAAGCCGAAGAGATTCGTCGCGAACTTTTCTTTTTTAATTTTGCTCCGGTCATTTGTTTGTCAGCAAAAACAGGACAACAAATTAGCAGGCTCTTGACCTCGCTTGAAGAAGTGCGAGCCGCTGCAGAAACTCGTATTGGCACAGGTGAGCTTAATCGATTTTTTAAAGAAGCCTGGGAAAAACAATCGCCGCCATCACGAGGAGGCCGTCGTTTTAAGCTGCTCTATGCGACGCAAGTGATTCCTGAAACACCACGGCCTTTTCATCCGCCAGAATTTTTGCTCTTTGTGAATGATGAAAAATTGATGACGGACTCGTATCATAACTATCTTGTTAATACACTTCGTGAGCGATGGCCATTTACTGGCTTGCCGGTTCGCCTACGTTTAAAAGGACGTCTTTCACGTGAAGAGCAGGACCGTCGACGCACAGAAACTGCAAAAAAAGAAGAAGCTGTTTTAGATGCCTCGTCATTGACCAAAGGCAAGCAACGTGGTAAATAAGCACCTTCATTTTATGGAACTACTTCCTCATCCTCAAGAGTCGACACAGCAAGAAATCGCAGCGCAGAACAAGCTCATTCACAAGATGCTTTTTTCAGCGATTCCGGTTCATGTGATAGGCTTTATTCTAGCTGTTGTCATCGTGGCTATTGCTATTTCTTATAATTTTAATGTGATGCAGTGGCTTGAGTAGGAGTGTATCCGTTGAGTCAATCAACCTGGTGCCTCTAGCCCATTACCCATTCTTCTGAGCGGGTACTAAGGACTCAAACGTTCTATAACCCACTCACTCGCAGTATTCTTTTTATAGCGAAAGCGATCATGGAGCCGGTTGCTGCGACCTTGCCAAAACTCAATAGAATAAGGCTCTACGAGGTATCCGCTCCAAAAATCAGGTAGAGGAATTTCCATGTCGGCGAAATTTTTTTCAAGCTCCGAAGCCTGATCCTCTAATTCTTTGCGATTTTGTAAAATATCACTCTGTGACGAAGCCCAAGCTCCGAGCTGGCTTGCACGGGGGCGCGAGCGAAAATATTTTTCAGTAAGAGGCCGTGACAAGAGGGAGGCTACGCCTTGAATTTTGATTTGTCGCTCAAGCGGTGCCCAATAAAAAAGCAAGGCAACGCGAGGATTTTCAGAGATCTGTTTTCCTTTGAGGCTTTTTATGTTGGTAAAAAAATGAAAACCATCGGCGTCGTATTCCTTAAGCAAAACGGTGCGCGAAGAGACTTCTAGATTTTTGCTTGCTGTTGAAAGAACCATGGCATTGGGTTCAATAATCATTTTGCAAGCAGAGGCTTCATGGAACCATAGGTCGAACTGCTTCATAGGATCAGCCTCTAGTGCGCTTCGTCGCAAAATTCCATGCTGATAATCTTGACGCAGCGAGGAGATAGGAGGTTTTGATGAGTCTGATTTTTTAGAATGAGTAGGAGGAATTTTAGGCATCGATTTAAATCTTCCATGAAAAGAATTATGAAGGCTAGGTTAAATTGACGATAAACTCTAACTTGATCGAGGATATTACTTGGCTCTTGCCAGTGATTAATGGTAGAGTCCGAAGGCAATTAGTTAATTTAAACGACTTCGCGTCGATGTTTTTTCTTTGAACTTGCTCGGGTTAGCCCGGACAAGCCCATGTAGCTCAGTTGGCAGAGCACGTCCTTGGTAAGGACGAGGTCACCGGTTCAATCCCGGTCATGGGCTCCAGAGAAACAAAGCGCAACCACAACAACAAGCATACAATATTACTACAATGGCTAAGGACACATTCCAACGTAACAAGCCGCACGTTAATGTCGGCACGATCGGTCACGTCGATCATGGCAAGACCACACTCACAGCGGCTATCACAACAGTGTTGGCAAAATCTGGAAGAGCTCAAGCACGAGCTTACGATCAGATTGATGCTGCTCCTGAAGAAAAAGAACGCGGTATTACGATCTCCACAGCTCACGTTGAGTATGAGAGTGAAGCTCGTCACTACGCGCACGTCGACTGTCCAGGGCATGCTGATTATGTCAAAAACATGATTACTGGAGCCGCTCAGATGGATGGAGCAATTCTTGTTGTCAGTGCAGCTGATGGCCCAATGCCTCAGACTCGTGAGCATATTCTCTTAGCACGTCAAGTTGGTGTTCCTTCGATGGTTGTTTTCATGAACAAAGTTGACCTTGTTGACGATCCAGAACTTCTTGATCTTGTTGAGATGGAAATTCGTGATCTTCTCACGTCGTATGATTTTCCAGGTGATGAAATTCCAATCGTGCGTGGCAGTGCTAAAAAAGCTCTTGATGGCGATCCAGAAATGGAAAAGCAAATTCTTGCACTTATTGACGCTGTTGATCAATACATCCCAATGCCAGAGCGTCCAAAAGATCAGCCATTCCTTCTTCCTGTGGAAGATGTCTTCAATATTGAAGGTCGTGGAACCGTGGCTACAGGCCGTGTTGAGCGTGGTATCCTCAAGAAAATGGAAGAAGTTGAAATCGTCGGGCTTAAGCCAACGGTCAAGACGACAGTTACGGACATTGAAATGTTCCGTAAACTTCTTGATACAGCAGAAGCTGGTGACAATGTCGGAATTCTTCTTCGCGGTGTGAAGAAAGAAGATATCGAGCGTGGTCAAGTTATTGCTAAAGTTGGATCGATTAAGCCTCACAAAAAATTTAAGGCTGAAATCTATGTTCTTAGTAAAGATGAAGGTGGTCGACATACACCGTTCTTCTCAAACTATCGTCCTCAATTTTACTTCCGCACAACAGACGTTACTGGCAGCGTTAAGCTTCCAGAAGGAGTTGAAATGGTGATGCCAGGTGACAACGTTGCTATCGAAGTAGAGTTGATCACTCCAATCGCTATGGAAAAAACAATTCGTTTTGCTATCCGTGAAGGTGGTCGTACGGTTGGTGCAGGACGTGTCTCTGAAATCCTCGACTAGTTTTCTATAAGACTATCAGTGCACCGATATCTTGAGGATTGGGAAGATGGAAGGGCGTGTGCTATCATTCCGATAGCCCGATCTCTGACGCCTTGCCAAGCCTCAAGATAGCAAGCAACGATAGTTTAATACAAAAAACAATCTCTAAATAATTAGACTATCAGTGCGCAGATATCTTGAGGATTGGCAAGACGGAAGGGCGAATGCTATCAGACGATAGAGTGAGCCCTGACAACGACGCCAAACCTCAAGATAGCAAGCAACGATAGTCTAATTTTAGGTCAGTAGCTCAATTGGTAGAGTAGCGGTCTCCAAAACCGTTGGTTGTGGGTTCGAGTCCCACCTGGCCTGAGGTTGTTTTACAGCAAGTTTAAGTTAAACCTAAAGACGGCGATAAATCATTGTAAATGTACGTAATACACCAAGCCTCAAAATAATTTTTTAACCGGCTTATCTAGCCATTGGGCATGACTCACCGTTTAAAAAATCATTTTTAGACTAGGTCTCTAAGCTAATTTTCTCACTCTCATCACTTCTTTTAGGTTAAAGATCTGTTTGCAACAAAAATTTATTACAGAGGTGATGCTTTTACTAGAAATGCACTATTTAAGTCCCCTAATCCCTCAATTTCTCAACTTCTAACCAAGCTTTTTATTTACATGAAAATTAAAAAATATATTACAGAAGTGAAGGCTGAGCTAGCCAAGGCTCAATGGCCTTGGAGCAACGATGAACATGGAATAAAGCGATTTAGAGAATTATGGAGTTCTAGCTTGGTTGTTATTGTTGCTATGTTACTAGTAGGCGGCTATATTTCCTTTTTTGATTTTATTACGATTAATGTTATCGGATTTTTAACGCACCCATAAGCCCCGAAATATTTCACGACAGTTTAATGTGAAGGAAAAAAGAGTCGCACCATTAAAAAAAGACTTCAACGTAAACATCAATTTTAAAATCTAATTTTAGCAGTAATGTAATTACGATTAATTACTTCAACTTTTAACTCAATTTACTCAACTTTTTTTATGCCTCTCGCTCCTAAAGATCAATGGTTCGTCGTTCATGTCATCTCTGGTTTTGAACAGAAGGTCCATGATAACATTGTCAAACGTGTCAAGACGGAAGAACTTGGCGATGTTATTTACGAAGTTTTAATTCCGACCGAGCGTGTGCAAGAAATTAAGCGTGGAAAAAAAAGCGAGACGACGCGAAAGTTTTTTCCAGGCTATATCATCATCAATATGCATCTGCTTGATGAAAACGATAAGCTGATCGACAAGACATGGTATTTCATTAAAGAAACAGCTAATGTTATTGGCTTTGCAGGAACAAAGACAACCCCTATTCCTATGCGTCCAAAAGAGGTGGCTGGCATGCTTGCTCAAATGAAAGAGCGCGAAGAAAATATAACCCAAAAAATTATTTTTGAAGTTGGCGATAAAGTTAAAGTTGCCGATGGTCCTTTTCAAAATCAACAAGGTATTGTTGAAGAAATTGACCCTGAGCGTGGCAAGCTACGCGTTTCTGTCAGCATCTTCGGTCGCGATACTCCTGTGGAGCTGGAGTATTGGCAGGTTGAAAAAGCATAAATTTTTGCTAGTCGTTTGGCACTCTGAAGTAACAGGAAAATTCCACCTTTTGCAGAATCTTTAGTTCTTCTAAAGGAGAATGCCCTAACCAGAAGCGGACCAATGCGGTGTACTGGCAATGGCGCCAACTTAGGAGAAAATAGCTAACCTAAAAACGGTGATAGGAGTTAATAAATTAGTGTAAAGGCTTGGTCTAAAAATCATTTTGAGGCTGAGCATATTGCGCTAATTTATAACGAGCCATTGCTGTTTTTAGGTTAATGTTCACGAACAATGAACTATTCCCCCTCAAGAATAATTTCTAGGAAGACACTGCTTCTCTTTACGCGGCAGTTAGCAACGTTGGTCAATGCTGGGTTGCCACTATTGCAATCGCTTCTTGTTTTGGCTAAGCAAGAAAGTGATTCACTTTTAAAAAAAACTGTTTTTCAGCTCATAGACTCAATCCAGTCTGGAAGTAGCTTGAGTGAGGCTTTAGCCGCTCATCCCAAAGTTTTTAGCAAGCTTTATGTCAATATGATAAAAGCTGCTGAAGAAGGAGGTATTCTTGGTATTGTTCTCCAGCGCTTGACGAACTTGCAAGAGAGCTCAGAGAAAATTAAAAATAAAATTTCTTCGCTTTTCCTTTATCCCATCATTGTTTTGAGCATCACGCTGGTCATTATGGGATTTTTATTAACTTTTGTTGTTCCAAAATTTGAAGCCACTTTTATAGAGATGCTCCATGGAAAGCAGCTTCCCCTTTTGACACAGTTAATTATAAGTATGAGCCGCGGAGCTAGAAATTATCTTATTCAAATCCTTACTCTATTTTTTATCAGTTTTGTTGTCTTCAAGTTTTTTCTGAAAATAGAAACAGTAAAAAGAATCAGCAATAAACTTGTTTTAAAAATTCCATTGTTTGGTTCCATAGCAAAAAAAAAATCGCTCGCATTTTTTGCACGCACCCTCGGTATGCTCACTGAAAATGGAGTTCCGCTCTTGCAGGCTTTACACATTACAGAAGAAACAGCCTCTAACAGCCTGATGAGGGATGCGATCATAAAAATTTACAACGGCGTTCAAGAAGGTGATGCCCTTATCACTCCCATGGCAGGAAGCTCACTTTTTCCACCCATGGTTATTAGCATGATTGCTGTAGGAGAAGAGACAGGAGAGCTTTCTAAGATGCTGCTTGGCGTTGCAACTATTTATGAAAGCGAAGTTGATGATCAAATCACACGGCTGCTCGTTTTAATAGAACCGCTCATGATTTTATTTTTGGCGCTCATCATTGGAATCATTGTCATCGCATTATTCCTTCCGATGGTAACCATGATGAGTGAGTTTTCGCTGGGAGATGGGTGATTTTCTATAGCCAAAAACCGCCCAAAAATGGGGCTGCAAAAAAAGAACAATCACAAAAGCTCTTGTTTTTGAAAAGCTTTCTTTTTTTCGTAGCCCCGTTTTTCATTTTTCCGCTCTGCTGAACGATTACAAAAAAAAAGAAGTGCCTGCCGAGAAAACCCAGAAAACCAAAACTGGGGGAGAAACTCCAACTCAAAGCAGACACTTCGGCGCAAATTATAATCAAGAAAAAGGAA
>JBIRBD010000134.1:0-5597 GCA_044326465.1 Chthoniobacterales bacterium | reverse complement strand
GCAGCCTCCCTAAAATCTTGGAGAGTAATCATCTCATGACCTAAAGCCACTAGACCCAGAATTCCTACGATTCCTCCAATTTTTTCTAATGTTGGTAATGAAGTTGACTGGGATGCCGACGACTGGGAAGCCGCGGCTAAGGTTAACATTATTGAAGGTAGTTGGATTTCAAAAGAATCGTTATTACAGGCTAAATTCACATCTTCGATGTGAGAGTTGAAGTTAGAAGTTAAAGTAGCAGAAAAAGATTTCAGCCAATCACAATAAGATTCCTTTCCAGAATAAGTTACATATGCTAGCGGGAAATTTTCTCGTCCTGCAATGACTTGATAGTGCCATTGCTCAGGCGTGCCCACGCGCGCGATGGAGGCTGTCGTAGGATCTGAGGCCATGGTCTCGCTGTAGAGGTCGCAGAGGTGCTTTGCATCGGAGGCAGCAGTGGCATTCAGAAAGGCGCAATATTCAGAAGCTGTGACAAGCAATGACTCTCTCGCTTGCGCGTCTGCATTAGTGGCGTACGCTAGAAAGTGACTAACACTAAACAAACAGAGAAAAAGAAATTGTTTTGTTAGAGGTGGTATTCTTTTCATCGGAATTTTTTATTGGGTTATACTGTGCACACTCTACGAAATAGTGTAACCTTTTTTATCTCCTTTATAACTATTTTTTCTTTGCCTGCTGATCCTTGTATTGTAACTATTCTCGTTTCATGAAACCTGACATGACTTTCACAATAGAGAATAACGACTTTTCACAATATACTCGTTTTCAAGATTTTTCTTTAAAGCCCTTGGGCATGAACCCTACACCTCATGCTTTTGAAAATTACTTTAAAACCAAACCCTTACAAAAATTGATGATTTTAAATTGGGGGATTAGGACTAAATTTCTTTTTCTCTTCCTTTCACTTTTTTTCATCACCTCGCTTTCTGCTGACACCACGACGGAATTAGCTCAGCAAGTACTTTCTAGGCTTGGTTATTATCATGGAAATATTGATGGTTCGATGGGAAGCGCTACGAGTGCAGCGATTCGACGCTTCCAAGTCGCTAATCATTTGCGTCCAACGGGAACATTAACATCCGAGACAACGGAAACTCTTGGAGTCCAACCAGCAAAGCATATTTCTCACACTGTTATGCAACCACCGTATGTTCCGGCGAGCAATTATCCTGATCCTAAAGCCCTCGCTGATCTTTTTGTAGGAGGTCCACTTTTAGCAGCCTCTCCAGAAATTCAAGTTGCCACTGTCCAACGCGCCCAAAAGAATCTTTGCACATTAGGATACTTTCATGGTCCAATTAACGGCATTCCTGATGCTAATTTGAAAGCTGCACTCATTGCTTATCAAAAAGATAGTAAGTTCAAAGCTTCCGGACGCCTTGATAAAATCACGCTGATGGGACTCGATATCTTGCCTGGCTCGTATCAAGCTGGCCAGTAATTGCTCATCTCCTTCTAGAGATAAGCAATGGCTATTGGTTCTCGGTTGATAGTGAAGAAATAACTTTTTTCTGCTGATTTTTTAACAAAAAGTGCTTCTGTCGGAAAATTGTTCACTCATTACCCTTTACTCATTACTTCTCAACCATGACCCGTCACTGGCTACTTGGCACTCGTTACTTTTTCTTGTTCCTCTTTTTTAGCCTGATTTTAAGCGGCTGCACAAAAAAAAAATCGCTTTCACCTCAACCGGTGACACTTCCTCGCGGAAAGTATGAAATAACTAAAATGGCCAATGGGGCTATTGTCTCAGCCTCAGTAGAGCATGTTGCAAGCAGCAATAATGCACTTGTGATTGCCGACACTAGGGATGCCTGCAAGTTGAATCTTAGCCTTCAAGTGACCATTCCAAGCCCTGCGTTGACCGTTGTAAATCTTTCTGCAGCCACCCCTGAAATTACAAAAGCGCTCCCTGAACTAGAATTAATGCTGTCTACTAAGACCAATGCTCCTTTTTTCACAACGCTCTATGAACATAAAATTAATTCACTGGGGCATCAGCTTTCCCATCTCGGCGAACTCCCATCGCGTGATTCACTTTATGATTGCCAGACAATTTTATCACTGACAAATCCTAAAAATAATCAGCATGCATTACTGGTTCAGGCCATTATGAATGTTAACACTGATGGTTCTGATGGCGACCGTAATGTCTCTTTGGAAAAGCTTTCCAGCACCTATCAGCCTCAAACAAATTATCGCTGGCCAAAAACTTCCCCACATCCCAACCCAAATATTCCTGAGCTAGAAAAGGAACGTGCTCTTTGCCAACAAAGCCTCAGCAATACAACCTTGACGAGTTATCAAAAAAACAAATTACAACAAAAGATCGAACAGGTTGATGCAACGTTGGTTGAGCTACGTCGTTGGAGTTTCCTTATCGGGTCAGCTGATCCCTTTATTGTTTTACCAAAATTCATGTTGGAGAGAAACAATACCCAGGCGGCCTCTATCGGTGACTACGCGGTCGTCTTATATAAAGGAATACTTTACCCAGCTATTGTGGGTGACATTGGTCCTCCCTCAAAAATCGGTGAAGCCTCACTTCGCCTTTGCCGTGCAATTGATCCAAAATCAGGGGCCGATCGTAGGCCTGTTGATTCACCACACGTTTCCTATTTTATTTTTCCACAATCAGCTGATCAACCCTTCAGGGCACCTGATTATGCACATTGGAGTCAGCGCTGCCACGAACTTTGGAGCAACTTTGGAGGTGCCACGAATCTAACATGGCATGAATGGAAAAACATGGAGCAACCATGGAATGTTGAGAAGCCTGTTGAAGAGAATGATCTCGAACAACTTTTTGATGATATCTCATGAATACTCACTATATTTTTCCGATACGCTTCTACGAATACAAAGCTGGATTGGTAACGTTCACCTTCTTTTTGTCGAAGACCTCTTTCACCTGTAGCCTGTAAACCTGTAGCCTGAGCCCCTTCCCGTTCGTCTTAACGGGTACTAAGAATGAAAATAACACCAAATCGCATCCTT
Source organism: Chthoniobacterales bacterium (assembly GCA_044326465.1). Taxonomy (GTDB): domain Bacteria; phylum Verrucomicrobiota; class Verrucomicrobiia; order Chthoniobacterales; family UBA6821; genus CAIWMF01. The sequence goes on along the minus strand of JBIRBD010000134.1, from coordinate 2,597 downwards.
CTGATTAAACCTAGTTCCATGGGCGATGTTATTCATTCCCTTCCTCTCCTTGCAGCCTTACATCACCACTGGCCAGAGGCAGAAATTCGTTGGATTATTAATCCTGCATGGAGCGCGTTAATAGAAAATAACCCAGCAATCTCCGAAACAATTCTTTTTCCACGTGATTCCTTTCGTGGTCTTTTCGGTCTTGGAGCTGCTTGGTTATGGGCTCGAAAGCTAAAATCGTGGAAACCTGATCTCGCTATTGATTTGCAAGGCTTACTCAGAAGCGCCTTGATGGCTCGTTATTCGGAGGCTAGCAGGATTGTTGGGTTAAGCGATGCGCGCGAAGGAGCTGGGATGTTTTATTCAGCAAAAGCATGCGTTAATGCTAATATGCATGCCGTCGAACGCTACCTCTGCGTGCTTGATCTTCTTAGGGTACCACGACAAGCTCCTCAATTTTTTCTTCCCGAAGGAAAGCTGCCAGATGGTTTTTCGACGAGTGAAAAATTTGTTGTTCTTCACCCCTATGCCCGAGGTAAGGGAAAAAATCTTAACCAAGAACAAGTGAAGGCGTTCGCATCTGCTCTGGAAAAGATTCCGCTAATCCTTGTTGGTCGTGGAGAAAAATACACCGATCTCCCTTCCAATGTCATTGATTGGAGTGAGCGAACGACACTACTAGAACTCATTGGCATTCTACGGCAGGCATCTTTTATTATCAGTTCTGATAGCGGTCCAATGCATCTAGCAGCAGCATTACAGCCAGAACGAACAATGGCTATTCATCGTTGGACCGATCCGCTATCTGTTGGCCCTTGGTCAAAAAAATCGCTTGTTTGGAAAAATGGAGTGATCAAAAAAGTTGAGGACTTAACAGAAGTCTTTCGCGCACCAGGCCCCACTCCAACCCTTGACGAAATGAAGGACTTGGGACACCTCATCTCTAGTTTTCAGGAAAATTGGAGATGAGTTGAAGTGCAGAGAACGCTATAAAGTTAAAACTATAATTGAGAGGAGCGACTACTTTTATTTTTTTGCATCTTCAAGCCAGTTGTTAACAGCTTTAGTAAATTTAGTTAGCTGAAGAACATTAGCCTGAGTTCCATAGATATAACCATTTGTTTCGATATCGTTAATAATATCATTAACAATCTTATAAGCAGCCTGAAAATCCTCAAATGTATAACTATCGTTAGCCTCAAAAAAGCCCAAATGCTTATTTATCTTCACGCGAGTTTCATCGACAATTACAATAGAACCCGTAATATTACCTTTTAAACGCTTACTTGCTACTTCGGCCATACTGTAGAAATCACAAAGTTCTTTAACAGCTGCAGAAAACTTTACGGGCTCTTTACTACTTGAGCCAAGCCTCCAAATAGTAGGACATTCTCTTGCACGCATCTTAACAGTCTGAGCAGCAATATGAGCAGCATGAAGATGTGTGTTATTAGGAGCCTCAATAAAATCTTTAGTAGCTGCTACAAAATTATCCCAAATCCCTTGATTTGTTCTTTGATCTATTGAAGAAATAGAAGAATTATCATCGTTTGCATCTTTGAAATCGGTTTCAACCTTTTCTGCTTCATTGCCTGCACGAATAAACCATTCTTCATAACTACTACACCAAATATTAATAGCCTCTGCAAAGCGAGCCGCCTCTTTAGCAATCTCTGCCTGCTCTTTTATCTCAGGTTCCCAAATAGTGCCAATAGCAGCATAATAATTTTTATTAACCTTGGCTGCACTTTCACAAGCATTATCAGCAGCAGAAATGCGAAACTCATGAAAAAGATGTCCCGCAGAAGCTCGATGAGCAGCAAGACAGGCGTTATAAGTTTCGATGACTATACTAGTAAGAGACGGCTTATTATTATTATGAGAAGCAAGAAACTCACTTTCATAAGAAGCAATCTCATGGACAAAAGCAGCGTTACTACTGAAAAAATTTAAGGGATTATCATGCTCAAGCCAAGGGAGATATCTATCAGTATAATTCAAATTATGGTTAAAAAAATAACTGCCACCATGGTTAATAAAATATTGCACAGCCTCTGAAAAATTTTCCCAATTTTTCTCATTCTTTTTAAAAGCAGCTTTTATTCTTATAGTAGGAGGTTGTATTGCCTCTCCAGCATTTATTTTAGCTTGAGTCTTCTTAGTCCCCCAATAGAGATGCTCCTTTCCAACCTCCTCTTCTTTAGCTACTAATGATGATTGGTCATTTTTTATGTTATAACGAATACAATCTTTTTTAAGAATTTTTAAAGCTTTTATCGCTTCTATAACACTGTTACATAAATTTTTTGCATCATTAGCTGCTTGAGCTGCTAATTCATAAGATTTTTCTACATCCTCTCCTTTCAATCGTTTCCAATCAGTGTCAGACAAATTTTTATAAGCTTTATCCCATTGAGTTTTAGCAGCCTTTCTAGAAGTATCTAATTGAAGTTCAGTATCGTGTAATGCTTCTTTAGAGGCTGTAAGCCGATCTTTAATAGCTTCTCTCTTGGAATTTTCTTCAATTTGACTTTTGAGTCCTTCGATTTGGTTTTCTAATTCTCTAATTCTATTTTCAAGCATCTGAATTGATGACTGATTTGACTGGT
>JBIRBD010000078.1:0-9153 GCA_044326465.1 Chthoniobacterales bacterium | reverse complement strand
GAGTAATCCATTGGCTGCTCAGGAATTTATTCAAAGCCATTTTCCTCCAAATATTGCAACTCTTATTGACCCAGGCTCTCTCGAGCTGACTGATAGTAGTTTTATTGATAAGGATTTTAATGAATATAGGACTGATATTCTGTATAAGGCCCTATTTGGTGGCATTCCAGGTTATCTTCACATTCTCATAGAGCATCAAAGAAAAGCAGATTCTTTAATGCCGTTACGAATGTTAGAATATACAATTCAGATTTGTCGACGAGAGCTCGCTGCCAACAAAGAGAGAACTCAACTCCCTTTGGTTTATCCTTGCGTCATTTACAATGGCGAAAATCCTTATTGTTATACGACTGATATTTTCGAGATGTTTCAAGATCCAGTTATGGCTCGTGAGATTTTTCTAAAACCATTTACGCTGATTGATCTTCCAAGTATTCCGGATGACGATTTGAAAAAAAAACCTCTTGTTGGTATGTTAGAAATGCACCTCAAATACGCCAACACACGTGATACTCTGGGTTTTATCAAAAAAATAGTGGATCTTCTTCATCAATTGGAGGCAATGAATCAACTTGATATCATCCAGGCAGGAGCCTATTACCTTTTTCAGACGAATAAAGATGGTTTTTTACGCTATGATATTATTGAAGAATTCAGAAAACATCTAAAACCACCAACCCAATCAAAAGTTATGACTATTGCTGAAGCATTTGTTGAAGAAGGTCGTCAAGAAGGCCGTCAAGAAGGCCGTCAAGAAGGTCGTCAAGAAGAACGTCAAACATTCCGTTTTTTACTGATTAAACAGCTAGATCTTCGCTTTCCTCATAAGGTTACCCAAGAACATCTTCATGCGATAGAGGATGCCGGTGCTGACAAGCTCTCTTATTGGATTGAAAAATTGATGACGTCAACAACTATTGAAGAAGTCTTTAGTTGTTTTTAAGAAAAAGGGGATCAGTTTAGAATAGCTGTATCCGTTCCTATGAACGGATCAGTAAAGAGTGAAGGGTAAAGAGTATTTTTAGCCTGAAATTAGATTGATCATTTGAAATGCACTCTCATACGATCCGTCTTTAGAAATATAGATTGCTAACTCGGAAGAGCATGCCATAAGGCTTCCATGCGCTCGGCGTCTTCAGGTGTATCGATTCCTAATGCTTTGTGGCTTGTCGTTAGTACACGAATGGAAATTCCATGCTCAAGCGCGCGCAGCTGCTCTAATTTTTCACAACGCTCCAGTGGCGACGGAGAAAAGCGAACAAACTGTTGGAGGGTATCGGCTCGAAAGCCATAAATACCAAGATGCAAGAGTGGAGCGAGGGCAGAGCCTGAATCATGGGCGTCGCGATGATAGGGAATCATGCTGCGAGAAAAATAGAGCGCATTTCCAAAACGATTCAAGACAACTTTGACAACATTAGGATCATGATTGCCTTCTTTCATTGGCGTCGCAGCGGTAATCATTTCAACTTTTGTGTCTTTCATCATTGTGCGTGCAAGACGATCAATGAGCTTAGGATCGATGAGAGGCTCATCTCCTTGAACATTGATGAAATGCGTAAAGCCCAAATTTTTTTCATCCCTCTTTTTTTCTAAAAGCCGTGCAACTTCTGCAATACGATCAGTTCCACTTTGATGCCGTTTAGAACTCATCATAACCTCAGCGCCAAATTTTTTGGCGGTTGTCATAATACGCTTATCATCGGTTGCAATAATGACCGTTTTAATGAGCTTAGATTTAAGGCATCGACGCCAAACATGCTCCAAAACAGGTTTTCCGGCAATGGGATGCAAAAGCTTGCCAGGAAAACGTGTTGAGCCCCAGCGAGCAGGGATGATGATTGCGGTGGAAGACATATAAAAAAGTGGAGGGGTTAAGTGGGGGGAACCTCCTCAACTTCGCTGCGCAGCAGCCAAAGCGATATCAATTGCCTCGGTGACGTTTTGAGCAATAAAATCAGCGCCGCAATCGCGGTGTTCTTTGCCGTAGCCGGTGAGAACTAAAATTGTACGGCAACCTACAGCTTTGCCACAGCCAATATCGCCAGCACGATCACCAATCATGAAGGATTGCGAAAGATCGATGGCATGTTCTGCAGCGGCTTCCAAAATCATCCCTGGTTCAGGCTTTCGCCGTAATGAGCCGGTGTTTGGAAGATCTGGTGCCATGTAGGAGTCATCGATATGATGATGGAGCTGACGTTTTAATTCTTTTTGTACAGCCTCAAAATCTTTTTCGGTAAAATAGCCACGCCCAATGCCGCTTTGGTTGGTGATAATGATGGCAAGCCATCCTTGCGCGCGCGCCCTCGCCAAGGCGTCAGCAGCACCATCAATGGCTCGTACATGCTGAGGATCATGACAATGATCGACCTCTTCCATGAGTGTTCCATCACGATCGATAAAAAGTGCAGGTCGAGCGGCTTTGCCGCTTATTTTAGGAGATGGGAGATAGGAGATCATTAAGGAAATGGGCAATTTTGGCGTTTTTTAACTTATAATATTTGAGCAAAGCTCGCCATCAATTCCTCTGGTGAGCAGATCGCCGTGCCAAGTTTTCCAACAACAATTCCCGAAGCATGGTTTGCCATCTCTGCAGCCTCTTCGGATGTTGCTCCCGCAGTAATACCAAGAGTATAGAGAGCAATGGCCGTATCGCCTGCACCTGAGACATCAAAAATTTCGCGTGCGCGTGTAGGGGTGTGGTAAGGTGCGTGACCTTCGCGAAAGAGCATCATTCCTTGTTCGCCGAGCGTTATAAGGAGGGCGTGCGACTTCCAACGGTCGAGTAATCTCTGTCCGACAGCCATTAAGGGCTGATCTTCGAGTGCTGGAAAAACAGGTGGAGTCCATCGAATTCCTGCCGCAGCGAAAGCCTCACTGCGATTGGGTTTGATGACCGCAATGCCTGGCCAATCCAAGTGATGATGAGGATGAGGATCGCTGGTGATGGTTTGATGAGTCTTGTTTTTTAAGACAGCATCGACGAGTGATTGATTGAGAAATCCTTTTCCGTAATCTTCGAATAAAATCCCATCGACAGAATCCATTAAGGCATGACTTCGTTCAACGGTAGCCTGTAATAAGAGAGCACTAAAAGGCGTTCGTTTTTCTCGATCAACACGCACGACTTGTTGTTGCTGTGCAATAATTCGTGTTTTTACAATCGTTGGAATTTCTTCTGTCACAAGAAGACCGTCGGTTTGCAGTCCTTCTTGGCTCATGAGGCGTGTTAATTTTTCTCCTGCAACATCATTTCCAATGTACCCTAAAACATGAACCTCTGCACAAAACTGTCTTAAATTACGGGCAACATTAGCAGCGCCGCCGGGGTAGCTTGACTCTCGTTCTACCTCAACGACAGGGACAGGTGCTTCAGGAGAAATCCGATGAACGCTGCCCCAGACAAACTCGTCAAGCATTAGGTCACCTAAAACCAAAAATTTTCTTTTAGAAGCAGTTTGAAGAATATGTTGTAATCTTGTAGGTTCCATTCAGAATGATTTGATTATAAAATTCGCTGTATGACTAGCTCAGATATTTTTAAAAAATTGCACCCGTTCAACAGCTCGGAGGATATAAAAATTCGGCCTTTTTCAAAATTCTTAGATTTTGAAAAAGCAAAACTCGTTAATGGAGTAGAGAGAAAGCTCATTAATGAGATACATGGCAGTAAGACAAACGGAAACAAGTTTTTTTCCTGTTTTGCTACCCTTGCCTTGATGTGCGTCTCCACTATGAGAGCAGAGCCTGTGCCCTCTACTATCAATCTTGCTGATTTTCCAGCAGCCTCGGTTCAAGATGTCGTTGTTCCGGTGCCGAGTGAAATTTTTTCTGTGCTCGATAAATTAGGAAATCCAAATTGGAAAGCCCAGTTGAGCCAGCGTAAAATACATATGCCCGAAGACCGTGCTCAAACAGCCTTGCTGCTTGGTTCGGTCATTGCTGAGGGATTTATTGCAGTGGAGGCTGAAGATGCTGAACGCGTCAAAGAACTTGGGCGCAATGTGCTCAATCTTGCCGATGCGATTAATGTTCGCAAGTCTGTTATCAAACGCTGTAAGAGCATCATCGATAAAGCCGACCAGCGTGATTGGAGGGGCGTGCGAGCCGAGTTTGATGGAGCGCAACAAGATGTCCGCACCGCAATGGATGAAATGAATGACGCCGATCTTGCACAGCTTGTGAGTCTTGGGGGATGGCTTCGTGGTACTAATGTGCTCACGTCAATTGTTGCAGAGCATTACACCACGACAGGAGCAGAACTTTTACACCAGCCAGAGCTTGTCCGTTATTTTGAACGATGTGTAAACACAATGTCACCACGGTTGAAAAATAAAGCACTCGTTCTTCGTGTTCGCGAGGCTCTTCAGCAGATCGCACCAATCGTCAATGAGAAAAGTGAAAAAATCAACCTCGCTAAGGTGCAAAAAATTCAAACCATCACGGATGATGTTCTTTTAAAAATTAATACCATATTGTAGAGACCACTCTTAACTTCTCCATTTCTACTGTGCCTACTTGCCGAAGATCATTATTAAACCTGCTTTTCATTCCTTTTTTTGGAATGATCGCTTTCGCCCCCTTTGCGCAGGCAACAGTTGATGATGCTCTTTGTTTTGCCTATGAGGCGGCGCTCCCTTATCACAAGCAGTATGCCATACGCAAGGATGCATGGGGTGGTGATCTTGGAATCAAGGAGCGCAAGGCCGTTGCTGCACAGCTGTTTAAAGGAAATGATTATTGGTTTTTTATGGGTACGGATGTTCAAGGGGCACTTATTTCTGTTCATCTCTATGATAGCAATGGAAAATTAGCAGAGTCAGAAAATTGGCAGCACGTCAATGAGAAGAAGCATTTCAGTTCGGCTGGTGTTCATATTATTCCAACAAGCACGGGAACTTATTTTGCAATTGTTGAGGTTCTCAAATCTCCTCAAGAACGAACTCCATGGGCACTCGTTTATGGTTATCGCGATACGTTTGGTGCTGTTGAACAGCGTCATCAAGTAAAGAGTAAAGAGTAGTTTCTGATCGATGCTCCTCTATCATGGTAAAATTTTTTGAACATCGCCAACTTGCCGCTAAGGGTCTTACCTGCGGAAAGACACGTCGTCGTGCTGAGCGAGGTAAATTAATTAATGAACTCGAATCGGGTCTTATTATCCGAATTCTTATATTTTTAGGAATTATTGGTGCCTTTGCAGGCTTAATTTTCATTGCTCCCGATCCTGCACGTTGGACGCGATTTTTTACAGCGGTCTTCATGCTTATTGCAGGCCTCACTGAGCTTTACCTTAACGATCCAGAAACAGAACAAAGCAATTCACGACTGACTCTTATTTTTGGAACGATCCTTGTCCAATTACTTATTTTTAAAATTATTTTTGCTAAAACCATAGCAGGAAATATCGATGCCTCTATAGCCCCATTGTTGTTGCCCTATGTTTTTGCGCCGCTAGCGCTTGCTATTCTTTTAGGAAAAAACGGTGGTCTTTTTGCAACGATTTTTGCAACGTTACTGGCAACGGTTATTTTCAAAAATTTTATACTCGCCCATTTAATTCTTTCGTTGGCTACCGGATTCGTTGTTGTCATGACAACACGACGCGTGCGTCGTCGCTCCCGAATTATTCGGGCAGGCATTTATGCAGGCTTTTCTACCTGGATCATTGCGATTCTTCTCGAACTGATTAGTCCCATTGATTGGACTTCTCTTGAAAACTCGAACTGCTCACTTTTTATTTTTCAAAGTGCTATTGCCATCGGTATCGGTATTGCAACAGCAATTATTGTGAGCGGGCTTTTGCCCATTTTAGAATGGCTCTTTCGCGTTACTACAGACATTTCTTGGATTGAAATGGCGGATCTTAATCATCAACTTCTCCGGCGACTTTCCTTGGAGGCTCCCGGCACCTATCAGCACAGCCTAGCCATGGCCTCGCTCTCGGAGTCAGCTGCAGAGGCTATTGGTGCTAATCCTACAATCTGCCGCGTGGGAGCTTATTTTCACGATATCGGGAAATTAATTAAGCCTGAATATTTTACAGAAAATATTTCTTCCGATGAAAACCCCCATGACGCTTTAACTCCAACGATGAGTGCATTGATTATTTCAGCTCATATTAAAGAAGGTGTTGATCTTGCCCTGAAAAATAGACTCAATCCACGCGTCATCGATATCATTCGTCAACATCATGGTACCACGATGGTCGGATATTTTTTTTACAAAGCATGCCAACATCAGAAAGATGCACGTCTTGGTGGAGAAATAATGAAGATTCGCCCTGAAGATATCCCGGCGATAGATCCTGGATTGTTTCGTTATCCTGGTCCTAAGCCGCAAACAAAAGAAGCTGCGATTGTTGGCTTGGCTGATGCAGCTGAAAGTGCTTCACGTAGCATCGACCGTCCAACACCTCAGCGTATTGAGGATCTCATGAAGTCTATTCTCGAAGGACGGCTGCAGGATGGCCAATATGATGAATGTCCTATAACAATTAGTGAGCTTCACAAAGTGGTTGCTAGCCTTGTTGCCAGCCTTACCAGTATGCTCCATACCCGCGTCTCCTATAAAAAACGCTTCCAAAACAAAGAGGAGTTTATTTTGAAAAAAGAATAGAGTGGTGGAGCCATGGGGATTCGAACCCCAGACCTCCTCAATGCCATTGAGGCGCTCTACCAACTGAGCTATGACCCCCTCTAATAGTTTGAATCAAGAGTTTGCGTTTGAGTTGAAGAAAATTCAAACTAAAACTTTTTAAAGTTTTACTCCAAAGCGCTCATTTTTTTTGGCTGCCAGAGCAAAGGCGGCAAGAAGCTCCGCGGTTTCTTCGAGATCAGAATACTGAATCATTTCGACGGGTGAATGCATGTAGCGATTTGGTACGCCAAGAGAGGTTGTTGGAATGCCACCTTTCTGGCAGAAGATGGCATCAGCATCCGTTCCCGTCCAACGAGGATTTACTTCCACTTGCAAATGAATTTTAGAGACCTTCGCAACCGCGCGAAGTCGTTCATTAACAATCGGATGATTGCTGCTTCCGATGCTTAATACAGGGCCTTTTCCTAGCGAAACCTCACCATGTTTTGTTTTTGAACAGCTTGGAATATCGGTTGCGTGCGTGACATCGACCACAAGCGCCACATCAGGATGAATGCTGTAACCGGCCATGGAAGCGCCGTAGAGGCCATTTTCTTCCTGAATGGTAGAGAGCGCAACAACGCAGGCTTTGAGATTTTTTCGATGCTTTGAAACGAGCCTCAATCCTTCTGCTGCTGCCCAAGCGCCAATGCGGTTATCACAACCACGAGCTGCAAAACGACCTCCAGCTAGCTCCTGGAAGCCAGCAGTGTAGGTTACCGCATCACCAACGCTTACAAATTTTTCCGCTTCCTTGCGTGATGATACGCCAATGTCAATGTACATCTCATGAAGATCAGGAACTTTTTTGCGATCGTCTGGCTCTTGCAAATGAATAGCAAGTAGACCTGTCACGCCAGGGACTGCTCCGCGTGCCCCATGTATGGTCACGCGTTGTCCTCGCACGAGCGTCTGGTCAATGCCGCCAATTCCTTTAAACGAAAGATATCCTTCATTAGAAATATAAGAAATCATCAACCCGATTTCATCAATATGTCCTGCTAAAAGAATTTTTGGAGATCCTTCTGGGTTGATCGTAGCGTAAGCATTTCCGTAGCTATCGATGTCAACTTTGTCGGCAAAGGGAGTGACATAATCGACCCAAAGCTTTTGCCCGCGAGTTTCAAAGCCTGATGGTGTTGGCGTTTCAAGGAGATCTTTTAGAAAAGTGCGTGGTTCGGATTTCATAAAAAAATTGTAACTACTCAGCAGAAATAAACTACTTTTTTTCTATAGTCTGTAGTCTCCAGCCTGTAGGCTTTTTCTTATGACTTCTCGCATTGCAGCAACTGTTCAAGGTATACCCCGCTCCGGGATTCGTGAGTTTTTTGAGATCGTGCAGTCAATGGATGATGTTATTTCGCTTGGTATCGGTGAGCCTGATTTTATCACTCCATGGCATATTCGTGAGGCAGCAATTTATTCTCTCGAACGTGGGAAAACTTCTTATACATCGAATCTCGGCGCACCTCGTTTAAGAAAATCAATTGCAACCTATGCCGAAAAACATTTTGGTATTGCTTATTGCGCTGATAATGAAATACTTGTAAGTATCGGTGTTTCTGAAGCTATTGATCTAGCGTTGAGAGCGATCCTCAATCCAGGCGATGAAGTTATTTATCACGAGCCCAGCTATGTTTCGTATGGCCCCACCATCACACTTGCTGGCGGTCATGCCATCGCAGTGGCAACAAAAGCAGGGGATGATTTTATTCTACGCGCTGCTGATTTAGAGAAAAAAATCACTTCACGCACGAAAGCGCTGATGATGAATTTTCCAAATAATCCAACAGGAGCAACCATGCCTGAGGAAGAGTTAAAAAAGATCGCAGAGGTTTGCAAGAGGCATGATTTGCTGTTGCTAACGGATGAAATTTACAGTGAGTTAACCTATGATGGCCTGCCTCACCCTTCGGTTGTAGCATTGCCTGGGATGCGTGAGAGAACAATTTTACTCCATGGGGTTTCGAAAGCTTTTGCCATGACAGGATGGCGTATCGGCTTTGCCTGCGGGCCTTCGGATGTCATCGAGGCAATGATGAAAATTCACCAATATTCGATTCTCTGTGCCCCTGTTATGGGACAAGAAGCTGCCGTGGAAGCACTCGAACATGGCGAACAAAGTGTGATTCGTATGCGCGAAGAATATCAACGACGTCGAAATTTTATCGTCGCAGCATTGCATAAACACAAAATAAAATGCTCTATGCCAGGAGGCGCATTCTATGTTTTTCCAAATATCACGAGCACAGGACTCACAAGCAAAAATTTTTCACGACAACTCTTGTATGAGAAAAAAGTAGCGGTTGTTCCTGGAACGGCTTTTGGCGCAAGTGGTGAAGGATTTGTGCGCTGCAGCTACGCTACAAGTATGGAGCAGCTTGAGATTGCGATGAAACGAATTGGGGAGTTTGTCGACGAAAAAAGATGATATACCCAAATCTTCATCCTGCTTGGGTATATAGGATTCGCGTTTGATTTTTAGGTTCTTTACTTGTCTTTTCTGTTTTC
>JBIRBD010000069.1:0-10053 GCA_044326465.1 Chthoniobacterales bacterium | reverse complement strand
TGGGCGCTGACCCGCAAGTGGTTGCGCCCTTCGACGTGTCGGTCTCGAGCCTGCCCTGGCGCGGCGACCCGCACTTTGCGCCTCTGACCATCGTGGCCTTGGATGTGCCGCCGACTTTGATTTCCTTTGCGGTATCGTTGGCTCGGGCGGCGCAGGTAGTGTCGCCGGAGTTTAAGGAAGCTGGCAGTAAATTGTTATGGCTCCCTGTAGCGAGGGACGCTGAAGAAATTCCTGATTTTGCAGGTGGCACGCGCGCACTAGCAGATGCGATTGCTGCTAACACTGCTGCACTTTCCATTATTGGCGGTGGCGATTCAGTGACAGCCGTAAAACAATTTGGCCTCGAGGAAAAAATGAGCTTTATTTCGACAGGGGGTGGAGCTTCTTTGGAATTAATCGAGGGAAAAGAGCTGCCAGGTATCGCTGCACTAAGCGAATCTTAGTGCAGCAGTAGAAACAAAATTTTTCTTTAGCCTACTATGAGACAACGTAAAAAAATTATCGCTGCCAACTGGAAAATGAATATGACGGCCAGTGAAGTAAAGCCTTTCCTGGAGACTTTTCTTTTTGAAACCAGAATGGTCGAAAGTGTCGACATCATTCTCTTCCCTTCCTTTACTTCACTTCCCAAAGCCGCTGAATTACTAGCTGAGACGCCTACGGTTCGTTTAGGCGCACAGAATATGTATTTTCAAGATAAGGGAGCCTTTACTGGTGAAATTTCAGCAGCCATGTTACGCGATCTTTTTGTTCGCTACGTTCTAATTGGTCATAGTGAGCGCCGTCATTTTTTTGGAGAGACCGATGCAATTATTCATCAAAAAATAGTAAACGCTCATCACAATAAAATTCGCCCAATTCTCTGTATTGGAGAAACATTAAACGAACGAGAAGCAGGTTTAGAAAAAAAAGTTTTTGAGCAACAACTTGAGGCAGCTTTAGCAGGTTTTTCTGGAGAAGATGTCGCTAATACCATTATTGCTTATGAACCAGTTTGGGCTATTGGCACTGGCCGCACAGCCTCTGTTGAGCAAGCTCAAGAGGCACATTCTTTTATTCGGGAAGTGATCACTTCCCTCGCGAGCAAAGAAGTCGCTGCCAAGATTCGTTTGCAATACGGTGGCAGCGTGACTCCTGCCACTGCCCGAGAATTATTACATGCGCCCGATATTGATGGGGCTTTAGTTGGGGGAGCAAGCCTTGATCCACGGGCTTTCGCTCAGATTGTTGCAGCGGCAGAGAGGAATTAGCCGAAAAGGTAAAGTAGCAAGTGACGAGTAGCGAGTGGCGGGTGTTTTTCAGAGTCTAGTTACTTTCTTTTTCGTGGCTAAATTAATCCTACACCACCTCTTTTCCCTGCTGGTTGTTCTCTTCTGTGTTGTTTCGATTACTTTTTTTCTCATTCGGCTTTCACCTGGTGGACCGTTTGATTCAGAAAGAAAATTGCCACCAGCTATTGAACATCAGCTAATGCTTAAGTACCGCCTTGATGGCCCCCTTTTTCAACAATATAGCGAGTACCTCGGCGACCTACTCCATGGCGATTTTCGAATTTCTACAAAATATCGCAATCGCAGCGTTGCAGAAATTTTAGCACAGACATTGCCCGTTACTTTTACGCTAGGAGCCACAGCACTCTTGATTGCCATGACTCTTGGAGTTTGGATTGGTGCTCTTTCGGCAACGCACTCTAATTCTCTTATCGATCATACAACGGTTGTTTTTTCTCTGCTTGCGATTTCTCTTCCTTCTTTTGTGCTAGGACCACTATTGATTTTAATTTTTTCTATCTGGCTTCACTGGCTGCCAGTGGGGGGATGGGGTTCTCTTTCACAACTCCTACTCCCATCAATCACCTTAGCCTTGCCCTTTATTGCAATCATCGCCAGACTCTTACGTGATAGCCTGCGTGAAACATTGAATGAAGATTTCATCCGCACCGCCCGCGCAAAAGGCCTTACACAACGTTCCATCGTCTATCATCACGCGTTGCGCCTTGCTATTCTTCCCGTCATTTCTTACACCGGTCCACTCGCCGCAAATCTTTTGACAGGCTCTATCGTGGTCGAAACCATTTTTCATATTCCTGGTGCCGGAGGATTTTTTGCCAACTCGATCTTGAACCGTGATGGATTCTTGCTTGGGGGCGTGGTGATTGTTTATTGCACACTGCTAATTTTTTTTAATTTTCTCATTGACCTGACCTACAGGTGGTTTGACCCAAGAATTAAGTAATAAGAAAACAGAATAATTTCTTTTCTGATGAAAAATTCTATTCGCATCCCAGCCTTATTGCTTTTAGCAATCATTATAACGCTAATCGCAGCTCCTTGCTTTTTTCCAAAAAGCTATCGCTTGCCAAGCCCAATAACGTACGCTGCACCAAGCTGGGAACATCCCTGCGGAACGGATCTCAATGGCCGTGATCTTTTGTATCGCATACTAACTGGTGGCCAAATTTCTTTGTTGGTAGGCTGCTGTGGCGCCATGATCAGCCTGATTGTTGGCGCTTCCTATGGCATGATTGCTGGGTATGCAGAAGGTGAAATCGATACAGCAATGACACGCTTCATTGATATTCTCTACTGCATTCCTCGGCTTATTTTTGTCCTGATTTTCATCAATGCTTTCAATGATCGCCTGCAACAAGCAGCAACCCATCTCGGATGGAGCTGGGTCGTGAGTTCGTCACGAATTTTGATTTTGATTTTTAGTCTCGGCTTTATCGAATGGCTCACGCTCGCACGTATCGTACGTGGACAAACACTTTCCTTAAAAAACCGTCCTTTCATCACAGCAGCACAAGTCCTTGGACAAAATCATCGAACCATCCTCTGGCGCCACATTTTACCTAATCTTGCGGGCATCCTCTTAATTTATACGATGCTCTCCATTCCTTCGGTAATTATTGATGAAGCATTTCTGAGCTTCCTTGGTCTCGGTGTTCAAACTCCACAATCAAGCCTCGGCTCCTTGCTCGCAGAAGGAGCCTCTGCCATCAATCCCTTGCAAAGCGCTTGGTGGACATTACTTTTTCCAGCAATGTTACTACTTGTGATGTTGCTAACGCTAAATCAGTTTGGCAATGCTTTACGCGAAGAGAGTCTAAAAACGACACACTCGAGGTGAGCCGAAACTTTCAATTCAAATATTTTCTTTTTTTCTTTTTTGCCCTGTCTACCATTTGTGTTTTCTTTTTAATAACGACACCATGAAAATAGCCGCAAAAATATCGCTTCTTATTTTATCACTCACTTTAAGTGTTAGCCCACTCTTCGGTCATAGCAATATTAGTGAATACACCAATCATCCTCTACCGATTGCAGAATTCAATTCTAAGGCTCAAATGGCTAGCAAATTAGCTAAGAGCGTCTTGATTTTTCTAACACCTGACATTAACGGAAAAAATTTTACGATTTCAAAAAGCAGAGGCGGCTCCGTTATCGTCACCTCCCTTTATCGGACTTATTTTGAAAGTAAAATCGAACACCCAGAAGTTTTACCTCTCCATTCATCTGTTACGGGGGGCTTAGGCATCATGAATAGCACACTCAGATATCAGCCTGGTGAGCTAGGTTCTACAGCATTAACTTTTACTTATGAACCAGCCGATGATCGAACCATCGATCAAGAAAAAATAAAAATTACCTTCACCGTCACTGTTGTTGAATAGTTTTTCTAAAATAAACCACTATGCCTCATTCCGTAACGATTAAAGAACTTCGCAATCTCACACGTGATGGAGCCAGCTGTGAGGCATTAATTCCTGCACAAGCCGAAAGCATCACTCTAAAAGAAACAGCACAGGGAAAACCATTTTACGAAGTAAATCTTCGTGATGCCACAGGAAACCTGACTCTACGGGCTTGGAGTGACAAGGCTGCTTTTTCATCGTGTCAAAAACTAACCTCTGGCGATTTTGTCCAAGTCACTGGAAATTTTAGCAACACTGGCTCCTTTGGAATCGATGCTCCAGGATGGAAAATTGAACCCCTCTCTGAAGAAGGGACTATGCGGCTACTCGAAGGTTCGACGCAACAGCAAGCAGCAAGCGATGCAAACTATCAGCTCATTGTGACAACGGTTGAAAGCATCACTGATCCACGTTTAAAAAAATTGTGTGGATTTTTTCTCACCCAGCATGGACTACGTTTTCGTCGAGCTGCGGCTGCCCGCAACAACCATCATGCACGACGCGGAGGCCTACTTGATCACACCGCACAAATGATGAGATCAGCGATAGCACTGCTTTCTGTCTATCCTCAGCTCAACCGCGACCTACTCATTGCTGGCACACTTTTCCATGACAGCGGAAAACTTTGGGAAACATGTCCACCTGCTCTAGGCTTTGGCATTCTGCCAGAACTTCGCGGCGAGCTGATGGGACATCTTTCCATTGGCATCGAGCTTGTAAATTCTCTCTGGCGTGAATTACCAAAAGAGGATTGGAGTACTCTGCAACCCTCTTCGGAGCAAGTACGCCTCCATTTACTCCACCTCATTGCCTCGCATCATGGTCAGCTCGATTATGGTTCACCAGTTTTACCAAAAACACCAGAAGCGATTGCCCTTCACCTCATCGACAACCTCGATGCTCGTATCGAAATGTTCAACGAAGCTTATGCGCGTGCGGAAGAAATCGCACCGGAGATTTTTGAATGGGTCCGACCGCTCGGTGTTTCCCCAATTGCACCACTGGAGAAGATGACACCGGCCTGAGCTGAATGCTCGTTACTTAATGAATTAAGTAACAACAAGGGATTCAGGTTACAGGGCTCAGCTTACAGGGCTAAAGGCTAAAGGCTAAAGGCTAAATAGGTCTTCGACAAAAAGAAGGTGAACGTTCACCCAATGGTAGAGTAGGCGGAGGTCACGGATTGACAGGTACGAGGCCTAATACCATTTCGCAACCGTTCAGATCCCCCTCCTGCGGAGAGGCGATCTGAATAAATTGCTTCACTTCCTTACTATAGAATGAAATCATAATGTCCATGTTTTGAGAGGAGACCTGAACATTACCCCATTTCTTAGTCTTATTATTTGATCTTATTAGCCTCCTTGCTTGCTATCTCAGCTGCACTCTGTGCTGAGTAAGCTGCAGCATTGCACCTAGTTGCCTCGTCTTTATTCCCTGCAACAGTCGCTTCAGCTGAGCGGAGGCGGTAGTAGGAAGCTGTTTGGTAGCGGTCGGCAGATTCTAGGTGCAGAGTGGCTTTTTGTTGGGTTGCTTCTGTTTGAGGTATCGCTGCTTGAGCGGTGGCAGCCTGGGTGAGTTGACTAGCAGCCTGATCCAAGTAATAACCTGCACAACTTGCTGAGATAGCTGCGGCATCCCATTTGGTAACCTCATTTGCATTCCCTACGACGGTCGGTTCAGCTGAGCGGAGGGAGTAGTCGTAACCCGTCTGGTAGTAACGGGCAGACTCTAGGTGTAGTGCAGCTTCTCGTTGTTGTAGTTCGGATTGAGGTGTGGCTGTTTGGGCTTTTGCTGCTTCATTAAGTTGGGTGGCTACACTACCCAATCCAGAGGCTAGATTCCGTGCTCTACTACCTGCAGAGTTCCATTTGGTGGCATCGGCTACATTCCCTACAACGGTCGCTTCGGCTGAGCGAATGTAGTTGTCGGCAGCTGTCTGGTAGTGGCTGAAAGATTCTAGCCATAGTGCAGCTTCTCGTTGTTTGAGTTCGGTTTGAGGTGTGACTGCTTGAGCAGTCGCGGCTTGCGCTGCCACTCTCCCTTGGGTGAGTCGGTAGGCTGCATTATTCAAGTAGGAGTCTGCACTCTGTGCTGCCTGGGCTGCAGTGTTCCATTTGGTGGCTTCGGATGTATTTCCTTGTAAGGTTTCTTCGACTGAGCGGAAGGAGTAGTCAAATATCGTCTGATTAACGCGAGCTCTTTCTAGGTGTAATACGGCTTCTTGTTGTTTTGCTCCGGTTTGAGATTTGTCTGCTTGAGCTGCTAAGCCTTCCTTGATATGAGAAGTAATCTGATCCAAACGATACTTTCCATTACTTATAAAACTCTGTACAGCACTCCATTTGACGGAGTCGGTTTCAAGATTGCCTGAGATAGTGGCCTCAATTAAAAGGAAGTTTAAATCACAAACTCTCTGGTAATTGTCAGCAATTTCTAGCCACCGGATAGCTTCTCGTTGTTTTGCTTCAGTTTGAGGTTTGGCTGCTTGAGCTGCTGAGGCTAGGCTGAGTAAATCAGAAATTTTATTACTGTAGTCATTTACATAACTTACTCTTTGAAGTGCCTTTTTGTATTTGATGCACTCTATTTCAGCATTACTTGCGATAGTGGCTTCGGCTGAGCGGAGGTAATAGTCAGAGTCTTTCTGCCAGTGGTCAGCAGATTTTAGCAATACTGCCACTTCTCGTTGTTTTATTTCGGTTTGAGCTGTAGCCGCTTGAGCGATTGCAGCTTTGTTGAGTTGATAAGCAGCTCGAGTTAAGAAACTAGCAGCAGCACCTGCTTCCTGAGCTACATTTCTCCATTTAGTCACCTCTGCTCCATTACCTTCAATAGTAACTTCGGCTAAGCGAAGATAGTAGTCAGAGGATCTCTGGTAGTAGTCTACAGATTTTAGACGTAGTGCAGCTTCTCGTTGTTTTATTTCGGTTTGAGGTGTAGCTGCTTGAGCGGTTAAGACTTCGTTCAGTTCCTTAGCAAAAGAACCTAATTGATAAGCTGCACAGTTTACTGCATCAGCTGCAGACTTCCATTTAGTAATCTCGGCTTCAGTATTACCTGCGATAGCGGCTTCGGCTGAAAGGAGATAGTAGTCGGCCGATGTCTGATGGTAATCAGCAGATTTTAGGTACAACGAAGCTTCTCGTTCTTTTGTTTCAGTTTGAGGTGTAGCTGCTTGAGCGATTGCTGCTTTATTCAATTTTTCCGCAGCGTAACCTAAGTTAAGAGCCACATATATTGCTGCCTGAACTACGGCATGCCATTTGGTAACATCGGCTACATTACCTGCAATCTTGGCTTCGGCTGAACGGAGATAGTAGTCAGAGACTTCCTGATTGTAATGAGCAGACCTTCGATACAACGAAGCTTCTCTTTCTTTTATTTCAGTTTGAGGTGTAGCTGCTTGAGCTGCTGCTGCTAGCTTAAGGTGTTCAAAAACACGATGCAAGTAACCACTCCCATTATTATGATAAGCTATATCATACCATTTTTTGATGTCATCCTCATTCCCTGCCAGGGTAGCTTCAGCTAAGCGAAGCCAGCAGTCGGTATTTTTCTGGTAACTGTAAATAGCTTCTAGGCGTAGGGTTACCTCTTGTTCTTTTATTTCATCTTGAGGTGTAGCTAGTTGACCAACAGCAAGCTCATTCAGTTGTGTAGCAGCCTCATGCAAGTTATCGGCTGCATACTTCAATCCACTAGCTGCATCCCGCCATTTGGTGATTTTTGATATATTTTCTGTTAGGCTGGTCTCCGCTGAGCGGAGGTAGTAGTCGGAAGCCTTCTGATAATAGCGGGTAGATTCTAGATACAGTGCTGCTTCTCGTTGTTTCAGTTCGGTTTGAGGGTTTGCTGCTTGAGCAGTCGCAGCGCCACCTAATCCTCGAGCAGCTAGATTCAAGTAGGAAGCTGCATTCTGTACTTCGTTAGCAGCGGTTTGCCATTTGGTGGTCTCGGCTGTATTTCCTACCAGAGTGGTCTCTGCTTTGTTAGCCTCGTATTGCTTCTTTAGCCCGTTGATATGATCCAGTTGATTTTTGTAATCATGCGCTATAGTGGCTAACTGCATTATTTTTTCAGCTTGAGTAAGAATTTCAGTCCATTTTGCTTGCTCAGCTTTTACATGATCAATTCCAAAACCTTTAGAGCTTGTAGCATTTATAGAAGCTGTAGAGACTGTAGAGGCGCTAGATTGAACAACTACTTCGCATGCGTTATTAACCATGCGAGCATTTTCTATCACTTTTTCAGAAGCTGCTTTGACTGCAGTGATAGTGACCTCATTGTAGGCCCAGTTTTTTTTAGGAGCAACTAGAGCTTGAACTTGGGCCCAGGAGATTTCTGCTATCTGAATAGTTATAAAGGCATTATCCAATGCTTCTGAAATAGCTCTTACTTTATGGTCTTGCTTGACTCTAGTAGTATCAACTTTCTGGAGAGCTTCAGAAGTTCTATAATTTCTAGTTTTCCCATCAGCATCTACTCCTTGATTGATTGCTTGGGCGGCAGCCTTAGCTGCCACATTTCCATCCATTTCTTGATGCCGGAGGATATTCACTAGTCTACGATCTAGGTTGGCCCGAGTTTCATCAATTCTCGCAATAGCCTGAGCAATGTTAGCGTTTTGAGTGTTTCCTTGAGCATCGATGCTTTGATCGGCTGCTTGGGCAGCTGCCTCGGCCGCCAAATTTCCATCCATCTCTTGATGTCGTAGGATGTTAACTAATCTACGGTCTCTGTTAGTTCGGCTTGCATCAACGTGTTGGATAGCCTGAGCAATTTTTTCGTCTCGAGTTTTTCCATCAGCATTAGTTTCATTAGCAGTGGCGTTCCTCTGTTCAATGGCTTCGTTAGCAATTACATGAGCAGTTTGAGCAGTGCTGATGTTTTCTGGTTCTTCCCATTGTTGTAATAAGGTTAGAGCTCTCGCTTTGTTATCGAGTTTTTTAGCGGCTTGTCCTAAGGAGCTTTTCTCGATGGCATCGGCCTCTTGGGTTATCCAGTTCTCTTTTTTCACTCGTTCTTTTTCAAGATCCTTGATCTCTTTGAGGCGCTGTGGAATGCGATCGTTAATGCTATCAGCTGATGTTTGTACTTCTTCTGAAATTTCAAGCCTCTTATGGCTGCTTGATTTTAGAGCCTCTTCTGCTGTTGCCGTCATATTGATGGCATGAGTCAGATTTTCTTGTGCAGCTCTGACCTCTTGTTGATGAACTTCTAGCCTCTGTTGAGCGAGGGTGACTCCGTTATGGAGTTTGTTAAGAAGATCATCACTTGGATCGCTAGTGATAGGGAGCCATGGATCGGCAGTGGTGAAGGCTTCTTGAATAAAATTTTTCTGCTTCGGACTTTGAATTTGATCGATCGGTTGATTGATTTTGCGAAGCACGCGGCCTTCCCGACCAGGCACTGAGTAGTTATTAAGAAGCTTATTATGAATATCAACCATACGGCCTCGATGAGCAGCTTTAGCCGCGGTGACGATTTCTTCAATAGAGGTTGTTTCAGTTGCTCGTCTTAATTCTTCAGCTGCAATTTGTGCATTGAGGTTATTCAAGGTTGCTGCTTCTTCTTCTTGGCGCTGCAAGGCTTCAAGCAAAGTCATGCGAGCCTTCTCTTCTTGTTCTATGGCTTTTTGGAGTTGCTCACCATACCAGTTGGAGAAGTGTTCAGATCGCCTCTCCTGCGGAGGGGCGATCTGAATAAAAGAGTCTATCGCTCCATGAAGTTGATCAACAGCTTGGTGACCAGTGGCTAGATCGTGATCGATTGAAATAGTTGTTTGTTCATCACCAAAATGACTTTGGTTTATTACGTTACCTTGAATAGCAATTTGATCAACTGGTTGATTGGTTGATAAAGAGGCTATGGCTTCACGAAGTTGATCAGCAGCTGAATCATGGTCGGTTGAAATGGTTGTCTGATTAGGAGTTTGATCATACAGAGCATCCTGAAGATGCTGGTCGTGATGATTATTCTGGCCTGGAGTAGATTGCAGATTTTTTTGGGAGAAATTTTCAGGAATGTCTACTTGGTCTAATTGATGATCTTCTGCCCTATCTCCTGTATCGCCAAAAGTTGATCTCTGCAGGAGATGAAACAAGAGGTCGGAGGCGTTTTCGATGAAGTGATCGTGTTGATCTTGGAGATCTTGGGCATCTCGATCATGTTGTTGATCATCTTGATCTTCAGGGAGATCAAAGTGATGGCCATTCTTGTAAGCCTCTAGGAGTTGGAGGTCGTTTTCCCAAGTTTCCTGATAGTGTTGAGGGAGGGTGGCTTGGAGGTTATGGGAGGTTTCAGAAAAATGTTCCCAAGCAGCTTCGATTTCTTTTTTCTGGTCAGCTTCTTTTGTT
>JBIRBD010000023.1:0-18080 GCA_044326465.1 Chthoniobacterales bacterium | reverse complement strand
CGCTCACATCTTCGATGTGAGAGTTGAAGTTGGAAGTGGAAGTTGAAGTGGTAGAAGAAGAAGCTCCATCATCTGCTTCTCTTAATCTGCCAGCTTCGCTCTCTTCCAGCCAATCAGAATAGCGAGCTTTATTAATTTGGGTAATATAGGTAATAGGAACATTTTCTCTTCCTGCAACAACTTCATAGTGCCATTGCCCGGGCGCGCCTACGCGGGTGATGCAGCCTACAAGCGGATCAGAACCCATGGTTTCGCTATAGAGGTGGTCAGGATCGCTTGCTGTTGCACGATGATTTAAAAAATTGCAATAATTGGCAGCTGTTACCTGCTCTTTTACAAAAGGTTCCTCCGCAGAAAGGTTGCTTAATGCTAATGAGGCGAGTAAGCAGAGAAAGAAGAGTCGGCTAAGCATAGGGTGGATATTAGTAACTAACATTGTAACTACTAAGGTAGTTACTAAGTTGAAGTGTTGAAGAGTTTTTAAGAAATTCTAATTTGTAAGACTTTTTTTGAAAATAGAGTTATAAATTTTTCGTTTTAAAACAGAAAATTATTTTAACCGGCCCATTCAAGAGTGAAATGCAACAGGTAATAAAAAAATAAAAAGGCTACATGATGTGGTAATCTTTGAGGTCTCAAAACCGAGGAGATTACCATGGCCAGAGGCTACCATCCTTTAACAACATTTCCTTCAAACAGCTTATTTGCTTTCTGAAAAACTTCTTCTGTTTGATAAGCCTTCACAAAGTCTTGGATTTTCTTTTCATCTTTGTTCTCCTGGCGAGCAGCAATAATATTAACGTAAGGTGAGTCTTTCTCTTCGACAAAAAGACCATCACGAGTTGGCAGTAAATTTATCTCTGCTGCATAAGTAGAATTGATAATGGCCAAATCGACATCTTCAAAAGAACGCGGAATTTGAGCTGCTTCTAGCTCGATAATCTGAAGATTTTTTGGGTTGCCCACAATATCTAAAGCGGTTGGTTCTAAGTCGATATCGGGTTTGAGGGTGATAAGACCTTCTTTTTGAAGTAGCAAGAGAGCGCGTCCAAGATTTGTTGGGTCATTCGGAATGGCTACCTTTGCCCGATCCGAGAGCTCCGAAAGCTGTTTTATTTTTTTTGCATAGCCGGCAATCGGATACACAAAAGTATTTCCAACAACAACGAGATGAAAACCACGATCGTGATTTTGTGCCTCTAAGTATGGCTTATGCTGAAAGGCATTAACGTCGAGACTGCCATCATTGAGTGCAACATTAGGCGTCGCATAATCAGAAAATGGAATAGCCACAACGGTGAGGTCATATTTTTCCTTGGCTATCTTAGCGACTGTTTCCATCAAATCAGCCTCGCGTCCGGCGCTCACGCCAACTTTGATGAGGTTTTTTTGTTTTTTTGCATGGCAACCAGTAAAGGTTGCAACGATAAGAAATGAGGCAGTGATGAGTTGGGTGAAGAGTTTCATAGGAGTAGGGATTCAGGTGACAGGTAACAGTTTGTAGGTGACAGGTGACAGGTAACAGGGCGCTATGCCTAACAGGCTGCAGCAAATTTTTTTTGGAAGCAAAATTTTAAAATACAAATTTTATCAGAAAGGTCATATTAAGTTAAGGTACAAATCCCTCATAATTAGTTATTTGCACATATTTCAAGGCCGGTCGTAAATAATTGCCTCTTTTTGCCGTAGGCCTACTTACCTGTAACCTGTATCCCTGTAACCTGTTAGCGATAGCGCCCTGTCACCTGTCACCTAAAGCCCTGTTTCTCACCGATGATCAACCTTTTTGCAGAAATAGTGACCTCCGTTTTGAATGATCTGAACAAGCGCGACGAGGAGAAGTATCGTGATGAGCATGATTTTTAAATCAAAACGTTGATAGCCATAGCGAATCCCAATATCTCCTAGGCCACCGCCACCAATGGCACCGGCCATTGCAGAATAATCAACCAGCGTGACCATGGTAATTGTGATGCTATTAAGAATACCAGGAAGAGCTTCGGGGAGTA
Organism: Chthoniobacterales bacterium; assembly: GCA_044326465.1. Classification (GTDB taxonomy): domain Bacteria; phylum Verrucomicrobiota; class Verrucomicrobiia; order Chthoniobacterales; family UBA6821; genus CAIWMF01. Next base: position 16,071 of record JBIRBD010000023.1, on the reverse strand, counting down.
ATACTTTAGTGATGATTTGCAGAGGATGACATCCCATCGAGTTAGCTGCATCGAGAAGTCCGGTTGGAATTTCTACGAGTGCTGCTTCAATGAGACGTGCCATAAAAGGAATGGCTCCGATGCTGAGTGGAACAATTGCTGCAAGCGTACCAATGCTTGTTCCAACAAGAAATCTTGTAACGGGGATAGTGGCAACCAGCAAAATAATAAATGGAACTGAACGACCAATGTTAACGATCGTGCCAAGCAGTGAATGGATTTTGGGATGGGCCATAATTTGACCCTTGCGCGTAATGTGAAGTGTCACGCCAAGGATCAAACCAAAGAATGATGCTATCAGTGCTGAGGAGATAACCATGAGTAATGTTTGGCCGAGAGCAGTTATAAGTAAGTTGAGCATTTCTAAGAGAGATTTTTGACCGCTTAAATTTCCAATTTTAACTGTTGTGCCTCTGTCATAGCGTCAACATATCCGATGACTTCCAACTGGATACGATGCTGAATAAAAAATTCCTGAGCTGCTTCGCATTGTTCAGGAGTTCCAAAAAGCTCCGCTAAAAGAAAACCAAATTTAAGGCCTCCTGCATATTCGATATCAGCACTCAAAATGCTAATATCAATGCTAAATAAACGGCTTGCTTCTGAGATAAGTGGCTTATCAACAGTATTACCAGTGAAGCCAAGTTTTACCAGAGGGTAACTATTTTTAGTCTGCATTGGCAACATGCGAGCTTGATATTCTTCCGGAATGTTTAAATGAAAAGTCGAATTAATAAAATTGCGCGCTAACGTTGTTTTTGCATGACCAAAAAACCAGGAGACCTCTCCTTGTTCGATGATGCGGCCATCACTCATGATGGCGACTTCATCACAGATTGCTTTGACGACATCCATTTCGTGAGTGATCAATAGAATTGTTAAACCAAGGCGTCGATTAACTTCTTTGAGTAACGTTAAAATCGAGCGCGTTGTTTGAGGATCAAGCGCCGATGTTGCTTCATCACACAAAAGTACTTTAGGTGATGGGGCCAGCGCACGTGCAATAGCGACACGTTGCTTTTGTCCTCCAGAAAGCTCTTTAGGATAAGCTTGCGCACGCTCTTGTAGGCCGACAAGCACGAGTAATTCTTCTACTCGTGAAGTTATTTTTTCTCGAGGTATGCCAGCAAGGCGTAGTGGAAAAGCCACATTTTCAAAAACAGTGCGCGATGATAGGAGATTGAAATGTTGAAAAATCATCCCAATGTTACGACGCGCTAAGGCTAATTGTTTTTTGTTGAGCTGTGTCAAATCTTCTTTGTCAACGATGACTTGTCCGCGTGTGGGTGGTTCCAATAAATTAATAGTCCGAATCAACGTGCTTTTACCGGCCCCGGAGGCGCCGATCACACCAAAGATTTTTCCTTGCTCCACAGAAAGCGTAATGTCGCGAAGGGCGTGCACGGCTTTATTGCCAGAGTCGTAAATTTTATTAATGCCGATGAGTTGGAGCATGGGAAAAGTTGAGGGGTTGAGGCGCGACTAACGTTGCTGTTGAGGGGGTGAGAGGTTTGGAAGAATCACTATCGCGATAAATTAAGAATTTGGTAGTGTTCAAAAATTAGAGTATGAAATTTCCTTTTGTTAAATTGGTTTTATAGCATTTCAATAAATCTGTTTTTAAAACAGACATTGCGAAAAAATTCTTAACCCTCTCAACCTTTCAATACCTCAACTTTTCTCCACTCGCCCTGAGGCGAGTGCAGAGTACGCTTGTTTCACGAGCTTGCGGAGTGATGATCGCTTCTTGCATGGTCGCTGGTACCAGGAAAAAATCACCGGAAGAAAATATTTTGCTACCACAGGCGACCTTGCCGGTCAGGCAAGTAAAGATGGAGAAACTGTTTTGTTCTGTAGCCCGATGGGGTTTTTCCAACACCCATTTTTCAGCATGAAAGAAAGGACAATCAGCGACAATTCCTGACGTATCGTTGCTCAGAGATGGTTCGTAATCGCTAAAGTCAATTGAGCTCATCGATTCTTCAAGATGAAGTTGGCGTTGTTGACCATTAGCGTCCCGTCGATTCCAATCAAAAATGCGGTAGGTTGTGTCACTGTTTTGTTGAATTTCGGCCAGCAGAATCCCTCGGCCAATGGCATGAAGTCGGCCGCTGGGAATAAAAATACTATCGCCTGATTTAACCGGAAGTTTGTGGAGTAATTTTTCTACAGTTCCTTCTTCAAGCGCATTACGGAAAATTTCTTTTGTCACACCTCTTCGCAGGCCGGCATAAATAGTAGCTTCAGGAGTTGCCTCAAGAATATACCAGCATTCTGTTTTGGCTTCTCCTTTTAATAAAGCAGCTTGACGTTCTGGAGGATGGACTTGAACAGAGAGGACCTCAGAAGCATCAAGTAATTTGCAAAGGAGTGGAAATTGTGGCGAAGAGTTATTTGCATGCGCTACTCCAAAAACTTCTAGGCGATATTTTGTCCAAAGGTCATGCAATGATTTTCCTCTCAGTGTTCCATGGTTGACGATGCTCTGGGCTTCCTGGCGATCAACTAAGGTCCAAAGCTCACCAATTGGAGCGGAAGAGGGAAGGGGAATTTTTAAGATCTTTTCTAACTGCCGTCCACCCCAGAGGCGCTCCATAAAAAGCGGTGTGAAGGTGATCGGTTCGTTGAGGTGCATACGTTGAAGTTGGTAGTTCGTAGCTTTTGATTTGACTTTTGTCAGGCATAAAAAAATTCATCAGGCCTACTCGAATGTTCTAGCCCTGAATATTTCATGCCAAATCACTGCTGTTCAAAATAAATTTTTCTTGTAAAAAACAGGCTGATTTTATGCGGTTAAGAGAGTCTTGAAAAGCGATTACTGGCCACTATTGTGACTATTTCAATATTCACGCTAGCTTTAAAAATAGATCTGTGACACGAATAGATGATTTTTTTCATGGGCAAAATTCATCTACTTAGTGACGTGCTAGCAAGCCAAGTTGCGGCGGGTGAAGTTGTGGAGCGCCCTGCCTCGGTGCTCAAGGAACTTGTAGAAAATAGCATTGATGCTGGTGCTACGCGGATTATTGTGGAATTTCAACGGGGTGGTGTTGGGCTGTTGCGTGTGACCGATGATGGCTCTGGAATGGATAGCTCTGATGCGCTCTTAGCGTTGGAGAGGCATGCTACGAGTAAAATTCGAACAGCCGCCGATCTCGCCGTAATCGATACCTTGGGATTTCGTGGAGAGGCGCTACCAAGTATCGCAAGCGTTTCTCGCTTTCGTCTTATCACACGTCTACGTGGGGAAGCTGATGAAATCTCCGTTGGCACAGAAGTGGAAGTTCATGGAGGGAAAATTTTAAATGTGCGTAAGAGTGGTGAAAATTTTGGAACGCGCATGGAAGTAAAAGATCTCTTTTATAATGTCCCAGCGCGCAGAAAATTTTTAAAAAGCGAGCAGACGGAAGCAGCTCATATCATCGAGCAATTACAGCTGCTAGCGGTAGCTCATCCTGAAATTGCCTTCACCTGCCTGCGCGACGATCGAGAAATTTTTCGCTTGGGTGCGACGGGTGATTTAGCAGTTCGCCTACGTGATCTTTATGGAGCTTCATTTTTACAGCGATTGGAGGCTGTTCCACGCATTGATGTGGAGGGTGTTGTTGTTTCTGGATTTTTTGCAAAGCCAGGTGAGGGTCGTTCCGATCGTTCGCATCAAATGCTTTTCGTGAATGGTCGATTGGTGCGAAGCAATATTCTCTCACAGCCGTTGCGCGAAGCATGCGATGGAATTTTAGCAAAAGGATTACATCCTCAAGCAGTGCTTTTTTTTGAAATCGATCCTGCAACAGTCGATTGCAATGTCCATCCAGCGAAACGGGAGGTTCGTTTTCATGATCCTGTAAAAATGAGAGCAGCAGCCTTGCGTGCGGCTGCGCAGGTGACAGGAAATTTTTCGCAAGGAATGCGACAACATCTTCCTCCGCTTGCGGAAGTCGCACGTCCATACACAATAGCACGCTCTTTTGAAGGAGTTAATGTTAAAAGCCAACGTGGAGATGAAGGCAATAGCGAAGAAAGCGTAACAAGAGATTTTAATGATCGCGATATCATTGAAAAGCTTCCAGCAAATATCGATTCTCTCGCCGAGAGACCAACAAATCGTGATTTTCAAAAAATCAAAACCGCAACATCAACTGATTGTCTAAACTATCGTGAAGCGACTGAAAAAATAAAGTTTCGCTATCTAGGTCGTCTCGCAGAACGCTATTTACTCTTGGAAGAAGATGAGGGCTTGGTGTTGCTTGAAGTCCGCGCTGCCTTTGAGAGGATTACCTATGACTCATTATTGGAGTCACTCGGTGTTGGTCTCGTAGATAGTCAGCGTTTATTGATTCCTGAGATCATAGAGGTTTCACCGGCCCAAGCAGCTTGGGTGATGGTTCACCAAGAGACATTAAAACAAGTAGGTTTTGACGTCGATGAATTTGGAAGAAGTCAGCATGGCTCTGCCAGCTGCAGCCTCAAAATAGATGCCGTTCCAGTGCTGCTTGCAGATATCCCTGTCACTCAGCTTATGCATCAGCTTATCGATGCTCTTGAGCAAGAAGACTCAAAATCCTCTACTACAGCTGGAAAAAACATCGAAATAATTCAAGAAAAACTCGCCCGCTCTGTTAGTCATATAGCTGCTGCTGCAAAAAAATTACCACCAGGAGAGGAGGCTGCCGTGATGCTAGTTCATCATCTACTTAAGTCGCCTTTGCCTTATGCCACACCCTTCGGGCGACCAACGATGATTCAGCTTTCGGCCGTGGAGCTCCACAGGAAGTTTAGTAAGTAGATGAAGAAGTTGATGGTCAAGTCACTGCTAACGAAGCTTTTGAGCGGTTTATCGGTTTGGAAGCATCGCTATCGCGGGAAGTTAAGAATTTGGCTCTGTCTTAATTTTTTTGTTTAGGATTGTTTTCTTTTTCTATACCATTCGCGTGCGAGTTTTAGGTTTTTTACGATGGATTTTTTGTTGTCAGCAAGATCCAAAAACGCAGATGAAAACAGAAAGGACAAGTAATAAACCTAAAAATCAAACGCGAATGGTGAATTAAAAAACAGTGGATTACTCAAAGTTTTAAACTATCGCAATAGCGCTTCTTTAACCTATCAACAGCTGCGTTAGCAGCGACTCAATAGCGGCAATTGCCGCGCTCAACCTCTCTTATGAATACAGAAAAAGTCCTCGTTATTCCACGCGCCTTGTTTGATGAACTAGGTTCTTTTCAAGGTTTGGAGAGCGATCCTGTGGCGGTGGAGCGTTATCTCTCAATATTTTTAGATCCCAATAATCATCGCTTTGTGGCTCGTTCCGAAGCAGAGGAGGATCCTTCGCTTAAGCAGATTATTCCTTACATTGTCATTACTTGTGGAGATCGTATTTTACATTACCGCCGTGGCAGCGGTACAGGCGAAGCACGTTTGTTAAAAAAACGTTCGATTGGAATAGGTGGTCATATTAACGATGCAGATGGGAATGGTTTTAGTTTTGATGCGGCCGCGTACACCCGCGCGCTGCTACGCGAGCTGGAGGAAGAATTAATTTTGCCAGCTTCCTTTCAAGCATCCTGCATCAAACCCTTAGCCTTGCTCAATGATGACTCCAACGCCGTTGGTGCCGTTCATCTAGGCATCGTGCATCAGTGTGTTTTGGATTCTGAAAACGTCACCGCCAATGAAGAGGCTATCGCTGAATTAGGATTTCTATCAGCTCTTGAGCTAATGCAGCGTTATGAGGAGCTTGAAAGCTGGTCGCAAATTATCGTTAAAGCAGGCCTTGCTGCCAAGATCTCAACAAAATCAGCGGGATAAAGAAGACAACGATGGATCATCTAAAATACACAATCTTATTTATCGTGTTCGCCTGCTTGAGTCTGCTTACCGGCTGCATAGACCTTAATCCTACCTACGATCAACCTGCCTTCAGGCCGTATGATTCATCCAAAGTTGTGGTCAAAGTTTCTTTAAAAAATGAAATGGTTTACGTCATGGAAGGAACACGACCATTGTTAGTCACAGCTTGTTGTGTTGGTATTCCAGAGAAGCCGACCCCAAAAGGAAATTTTGAAGTCACTCGTAAAGAGCGTAATAAACGCTCTGGTTCTTACGGATTCTCAGTGGCTGGAAGTAACATTACGCCAGCAAAAGCTAGTGATGCAAAAGGTCGCTACATCGGCTATCCGATGCCCTACTGGGTTGAGTTTGCTCCTGGCTATGGATTTCACCAAGGTTGTGTCTGGCCAATTCCTAGAAGCCATGGGTGTATTCGTCTTCATCCTAGTGATGCTTGCAAATTCTATGAACTTGCAAGAGTTGGCACGCAGATAAAAATTGCCGAAACACAACCTGAAGATGCAACGCTGGGAGCTCATTTTAAGAGACCTCAAGATTATGCTGATCCAGATCCTCCGAGCGCATTTTTAATTTCGCAGGAATTTTTTAATAAAATTAAGAGCGCCGTTTTTCAGCAATAAGTTCTACAAGCAATCAGCCAAATAGCCACAAGGAACACAAAGATTTTTTTTTCCACGTGCTTTGTGGTCTTTATGGTTAATCTTTCTTTCAGTAAACTATTGATCGCTAGCCTATAGCATTTCTTTTATGTCTTCCCAACACATCAATTTACGGACGCCTGAAGTGATGCTGAAAGTTCAGGAAAAAGTGGAGCAGCATTATCAAAGCTCCCTTGTAGAAACGATCCGTGCGCAAGGGGGAGTTTTTTCTGTTGGAACAATCGAAATTCATCTGGCTAAGCAATTTGGTTTTTGCTACGGCGTAGAACGAGCCATTGATCTCGCTTATGCGGCGAGGCAGGTTTTTCCGAATGCACGGCTTTTTCTCGTCGGAGAAATTATTCACAATCCAGAAGTGAATGCACACATGGAATCTTTAGGAATTACAAACATATTTGGAAAAGATGGGAGCGCTAGTATCGATTCCTTGCAATCAGAGGATGTCGTTATTCTACCTGCCTTCGGCGCAGAGGTTTCGATGATTGATAAAATTAAAGCCCGCGGTTGTCGTATTGTAGATACAACATGCGGTGACGTGATGAGTGTTTGGAAACGTGTTCGACAAAATGCAGCAGAGGAGGTGACCTCGATTATTCATGGTAAGGCTGCGCACGAAGAGACGCGGGCAACTGCCTCCCGTGCCCTCGGAAAAGGGAGCGGTCATTATCTTGTGTTGTTAGATTTGGTAGAGGCCGACGAACTTTGTAGCTACATCAAACATGGTGGCGATCGCGAAAAAATTTTAAAAAAATTTGAGGGAGCGATGTCGGATGGTTTTGATCCTGATCTTCATTTGTTACGTATTGGTGTTGCAAATCAAACGACGATGTTGCGTGCAGAGACGGAAGAAGTACAACGGCGTTTGAGGCAAGCGATCGAAGAGCGCGATGGGAACAGCAACAATTTTCGTTTTTTTGATACGATTTGTGGTGCGACACAAGAACGTCAAGATGCCTTGGTATCACTGATGGAGCGGCCGCTTGACCTGCTGCTTGTCATTGGTGGGTACAATAGCTCCAATACTACGCATCTCGCAGAGATGGGTGAAAAAAAATTGCCGACCTATTTTATCCGCAATCAAGATTGCTTGCAGAGTCTTTCTGAAATACGCCACTACGATCTCCATCAGAAAAAAGAGATCACTTCTCAAAAACCATGGATGATCAAATCGCCGCAAGAACCTGTTTCTATAGGCATCACGGCCGGTGCTTCATGTCCTAATAATTTGATTGAAGAGGTGATAAAGCGCCTCATTTCACTCAGAAATGAGACACTAGGTTAAAGGCAGGGAGTGAGCTAGGGCCTGTCATCAATTAAAACCAATGCTTATAAGTAATCAAAATAAAGAGATCGTTTGAAATCAAAAACCCATTTTCCTCTTGAGTGTCATTCCCGCCTCCGCGGGAATGACGTCTCCGAGGGATACCGTCTTTCAATTGATGACGCGCCCTAATAGCCTATAGACATGATTCTTTCCGTTTCTCAAATGCAACAGCTCGAGCAGTCTGCTTTTCTACGAGGTGTTAAACCAGCTGACCTCATGAAAGAAGCTGGCTATGGAATTGCACGCGTGGTTCAGCAATTTTTTCCTCAATCAGGAACATGCATTGTTTATTGTGGCAAAGGTCACAATGCTGGTGATGCGTTGGTAGCTGCCCGTTATTTAGCAAAGCGAGGTTGGAAAATTCTCGTGCGATTGGCTTTTTCCAAAGAAGAGCTGGCGCCACTAACGCGTTTGCAGCTTGAGAAGATAGCAAACAAGATTCAACGATCAAAAAAGAAACGCAATAGTGATATCAAAGATGATTCGTTTTTTCCCTATTCGAAGCCTGACCCCATTTGCTATCCGCTCGTTCAACTCGATGGGCTGTTAGGAATTGGAGCGTGTGGCGTACCAACAGGGATGGTTGCAGCATTGTGTGAAGAGATGAATCAGGTGCGACACAAACAGGCTGCTTTTACCGTGGCTGTGGATATTCCATCAGGCTTGGATGGTACTACAGGTCTACTTGAGGGCGCCTGTGTGCAGGCTGATGTGACGGTGACGATCGGTTTTGTCAAAACAGGGCTTGTGGCTGATGCAGCAACAAATCATGTGGGACGCTTGGTTGTTGTGCCGCTTCTAGAGTTGAGCGCAGAAAAAAAAATCTTTCCAAATGGGGGTAGCACCAATGAGGTCAGCACAAATGGAGTCAATGGAAATGGGGTTCTAATTTCGACAAAAGCTAATGATGGTATTAATGAAGATATTTTAGTCTGTCCAAATTCGAACACTGACCCGGTTTGTGACCCCATTTGTGACATGGAGGTAGCCTTGCCAGAAAAATTAAGGCTGCTTTTGCCACCGCGTGATTTTGATGTGCACAAAGGAATATTTGGTCGTGTTGGCATTATGGCTGGATCGCGTGGATATCTTGGGGCAGCACGTCTTGCCTCGCAAGCCGCCTTGCACGCTGGTGGAGGACTCATAACCCTTTATGCATTGCAAGAAAACTACGAACTTTTAGCTAGAAGTTGTGCGCCAGAGGTAATGGTAAAACCGATTAAAAGATGGAGTGATCTGCTTTTTGAAAAGCTCGATGCGCTCGCTATCGGTCCAGGACTTGGATCCGCACGGCGTGAAGAAATTTTAGAAATTGTAGAGCAGGCACCTTGGCCCTGTGTGCTGGATGCGGATGCGTTGAACGCCGTTGCAAAACACCGGAACCTACTTTTAAAATGCAACGGACCACGTTTGCTTACCCCTCATCCAGGAGAGATGCGACGGCTCTTTCCAGCCGAAGGTCGTGATCGGAAAACATGGGCGACTGATTTTACCAATCATTACCCAGTGACCCTCTTGCTCAAAGGCTCACGCACCATTGTTGCTGAACGGGAAAAACCAATTTCGTTCAACACCACCGGAAATCCCGGTATGGCGAGTGGTGGGATGGGGGATGTGTTAAGCGGAGTGCTTGCAAGTTTTCTTGCCCGAGGAATTATACCGCGAGATGCGGCGGTCCTTGGGGCCTGGCTTTGTGGGCGTGCTGCAGAAATAGCAGTCTACAACGGAACAGCCTCTGAAGAGTCACTTGTGGCAAGTGACGTCATCGATCATTTGGGAAGTGCGATGAAAGGATTGAGGCAAGGCTCGTATTAAACGGGACAAAATTCGCTGATAAACTTGAGAAGTTGAAAAGATTTTTTATATTGAAGTATATGGTTAAAAAATTAATCAAAGAACAAATGAAAAATAAATCGGTTGTGGTTTTTAATGTGATGAAAAAAGTCATCGAAAGCGCAGAAAATGGACCTTCTGACCTCAGCGCAAATCCCAACTATTTCCATAACTTTGGCCAAGATATTCTTTCCGCGTCGCCGAAAAATAGTAATCATCATTCTTTCTAAAAATTATGCGCTCTTATTTTCTTCCGTTGTTTTTAATTATTTCTTTAGGCATTGCAGGCTGCTCCAATCTTACGCCTGGTGAAAATGCACTCATGGCTGCAGGCATCGCTGGAACAGCTGCTGGTGTGGCGCTCGGAGCTTCTGGTGTTAATTCAGGAATTACGATTCCTGTGGCACTTGGAGCAGCTGCACTTGCTGGAGGTGGTACCTACCTTTATGCAAAAAATCGCGCCACGATTGATCAACGTCGTATCGCAGAAGCTCGTGCGCGTCTTTATTACGCAAATTTGAATGAGCAACAGCAACAGGAGTCGCAGCGTTACTTGGCGGTTAATGCGCCGAATAGCGCCAATACACAAGGTCAGTCGGTTATGCTTTATGATACGCAAACAGGACAAGCTTCCAACGATGTCTATGATGTGAAGAAAACACCCGGCGTTGGACAATCTACAACGATTGCTAATACCTCCGCCACCTACATTGGGTCGGGGCATTAGAGCGTGTTAAACACGCTCTAGCCCGAATTTTTGCCGCAGGCCCAAACCTGTAACCTGTAGCCTGCCTGCTACCTTAGTAACTCCCCAGCTGCATAATGATTGCCAGCCGGTGATTCGATGACATCGACCCAGATTGGAAGTGCCAGCTCTCCACCGTAGCCACTGCGCATGATCATTTGTGGTTTATCAAAACCGACCCAAACGCCGCAGGTGATTCCTTGGGTGTAGCCGATAAACCAGGCATCAAACGAGTGATCGGTCGTGCCTGTTTTTCCAGCAGCAGGCTTGCGAAGGCCAAGGGAGGCGGCGCGAGCAGCTGTTCCTTCCGTCATGACCTTCATGAGAACGCTAGTGGTTGTGCGCGTGGCCATGGGATCAAGCACCGCAAGGCGTCCTCGTGTTGCGAGAAAAAGAACTTTTCCATCAGCGTCGATAACTTTTTCGATAAGGTGGGTCTGGAGGCGGTTGCCTTCTGTAGCCAAGGCCGTGTAGGCGGTAGTGACATTGCGTAAGGTCGATTCAAAACTTCCGAGGCAAATCGAGGGATAGGGTGGAATGGTTTCAGCAAGGCCCAAACGTTCCATTGTTTCAGCGACATCTTTAAGTCCAGCACCTAAGCCGACGCGTACGCTCATTGTGTTGCGCGAACGAATGAGCCCGTAACTTGCAGGCATGAGGCCGCCAAAAGTTCCATCGCTATTTTGAGGATCGTAATTTTTAAAACCCTCTGGAAGATCAGCTGGTGTGAGGCGCGCATCATTGACTAAAAAATCAGGCCTCATCCCTTGTCGAAAAGCCTCTTCATACACAAACGGTTTTGCTGCTGAGCCAATCTGGCGTTCTGCCGTCATGGCACGATTGTATTTGCTGGTTTTATAATCGCGGCCTCCAACGATAGCCAAGATGCCACCGCTTGCGTTGTCGACAGCCAGCATAGCAGCCTGGAGCGGTGGTGTGGCTTGATGCGGCTCAGGTTTTTTCTTCCCCTTGGTTAACTTTTGTTTGTGTTCTTGTTGAAACTCGTTGCGTTGCTCAATTTCTAAGAGATGAGTAGCGATGGATTTTTCAGCGGAGCGTTGTAGCCCTGCGTCAATGGTACTCATAATGCGCAGACCGCTGGCATCTAATTTTTCAGGTGGTAAAACTTGTGAAAGTTCATGAAGAATTGCATCGACAGCCCAGCTGTTTTGAAAATTGACGAGATGATTGATTGGAGGCTCGATTTTTTCACGCAAGGCTTTTTGATGCTCTTCAGAGGTGATGAGGCCTAATTCTTCCATGCGATTGAGGACGACATCACGTTGTTGTAAGGCCCCTGGCAGGTTGTTAAATGGTGAAAGACGATTAGGGCTACGAATGAGGCCTGCAAGAATGGCTCCTTGAGATAAGGTCATTTGCGATGCATGGCAGTTGAAATAGGCCTGGCTGGCTGCTTCGACGCCATAAAGGCCAGGTCCGAAATAAATCCGATTCATGTAAAGTTCGAGGATTTTTTCTTTGCTCAACTCTGTTTCAATACGAAAAGCCATCGCTGCTTCGAGTAGCTTGCGATTGATGTTGTGGCCCCCGAGAGGGAAACTATTGCGTGCTAATTGTTGTGTGATCGTGCTGCCTCCTTGTCGCATGCCACCAAAAAGGAGATTGCGAACAATGGCGCGAAGAATGCCAATAGGATCAACACCGTGATGTTCATAAAAGCGGGCATCTTCACGACTGATGACGGCATTGATAAAATAGTTAGAGACTTTATCAAAGGGAACAATTTCACGATTCTCTCCGCTCGCTAGACTGTAAATAGCGCCGGCACGATCGTAAATAAGGGAACGTTGGGACATCTGTCCTATTTTTGAAAGATTAAACGTCAGCGCCCAGAGGTAGTAAAATCCAGCCACTAAAGTCCATACGATGATCAAGGAAATAAAATATTTTATACTGATCATAATCCACGAACGAGGGCGGCGAGGACGTGCGCGTTTATTGTGGCGTGAGGAATGGTGCTTGCTGGTCATTTTTTGTGTTCTTTATATTCTTTGTAGGGAATTCTCTTTTCATGCATATCCAAATTCTAACACCACTTCCTGGTATTTGCGAAAGTGTCTTACGCGAGAGTATACTCGGGCGTGCGCAAGAAGCGGGGCTTGTTTCCTTAGAAGCGGTTGATCTTCGTCGTTGGACAACTGATAAACATCGCTCTGTTGATGCACCACCCTATGGTGGAGGGCCTGGTATGGTGATGAAAATTGAACCAATCGCTGCAGCCTTGCAAGAATTGCGTAAGCCTGAGAACCTGTTTTCACAGTCTACTCAAGACTGCGAAGCGATTAGTGAGCCGTCGGCTTCTTGCTCTTCATCAGCCTTAACGACTTTGAAAACAGGTTCTAAGAGCAAGGTGATTTTTATGTCTCCACAAGGGAAGCCTTTCGATCAAGTAACTGCACGACGGCTTGCCCGTGAGGAACATTTGATTTTTCTCTGCGGTCATTACGAAGGAGTGGATCAACGGGTGATCGATCACCTCATTGATGAGGAAATTTCCATTGGTGATTATGTTTTAACGAATGGCGCCCTGGCGGCCTTGGTGGTTACCGATGCTATTGTGAGGTTGATTCCAGGGGTGCTCGGTCATGAAGACTCAGCAGCGCTTGATTCCTTTGAGGCGGGTATCCTTGATCATCCCCATTATACGCGACCTGAAAAATTCAACGGCTGGAACGTCCCGCCAATTTTACTTTCTGGTCATCATGGCGCCATTGCAACATGGAGAGAGGAACAGGCCCAAGAAATGACTCGCAAGAAACGACCTGATTTGATCTAATCAGGAGGATATAGCATTTGGGTGAGAGTCTTAGGTTTTTTTAAGCTCTTATTTTTTGTTTTCAGCAAGTTTCCACCTTCGCGCGATAGGTCTTCATTGAGAATGCATGAGAGAATGCCATATTGCTCTCAAGAGTGCGTTAGAGTGTGTCGGCGATCCGAACTAAGGAAAACATAATCGTTCAGCAGAGCGGAAAGCATGAGTAAACAAAGAGCGTTCCATCCTAAATTTCATCCTTGTATTTGCGATGGCGGAAATTTTTTCAATGATATCTCATGAATACTCACTCTATTTTTCCGATACGCTTCAACTAATACAAAGGGGGATAGGGAACATTCACCTTCTTTTTGTCGAAGACCTATTCAACCTGTAACCTGTAACCTGGACCCCTTGCCGTTAACTTAATTCCTTAAGTTGACGGCATTGGGGCTAGACTCCCCTTAATCCGGTCATCAGGAGTTCCGCATTAGAACTCGTTGCTTCAATATTCTGCATTAAAATTTGCATAGCTTCTGCAGCAGGGAGTTCAAAAAGTTGGCGGCGAAGTTTGATGATGAGTTCTAATTCATCGGGATGATAGAGGAGTTCTTCGCGACGTGTAGCTGATTTTGTTAAATGGATGGCTGGAAAAATTCGTTGATCAGCAATGGAGCGATCGAGGTAAATTTCCATATTGCCAGTTCCTTTATATTCTTCAAAAATCAAATCATCCATGCGGCTCTTCGTTTCTACAAGAGCCGTAGCCAAGATAGTGAGGCTGCCGCCTTCTTCAACATTACGAGCCGATCCAAAAAAACGTTTTGGTTTAGAAAGTGCACTGCTGTCAACGCCGCCGCTCATTGTCTTTCCTTTTCCGGTGATGGCATTGTTATAACCACGTGAAAGGCGCGTAATGCTATCAATGAGGATGACCACGTCGCGACCAAGTTCCACAAGGCGCTTGGCACGTTCGGCGACCATTTCTGAAACTTGTACATGCCTGGTCGTTGGCTCATCAAAAGTAGAGCTGATCACATCGCAATCCAGGCTCCGTGCAAGGTCAGTAACTTCTTCTGGTCGTTCATCCACAAGGAGTAATATGAGATAAACTTTTGGGTGATTGGCACGAATCGCCAAAGCAATGTTTTTGAGCATGATCGTTTTTCCCACGCGCGGTGGCGCAACGATGAGGCCGCGTTGCCCCATGCCAAGTGGTGCAATGAGATCGATGGCTCTTGTTGTCTCATTGATGATGCCTGGCTGTTCAAGAATAATCCGTTTTGTTGGAAACGAGGCTGTTAGTTGATCAAATTCCGTTGGACTATTCCACGTTTCAATTGGAATTTCTTCTATGCTGGTGATGTTTTCTAAAATGAAATGTCGATCTTTAAAAATTTTCACGCTGCCAGTCAAACGCATGCCAGAGCGTAAGGAATATTTTTTGATCAATTCCTCAGGTACAATCACATCTTCTGGGCAAGGGGCAAAATTAAAAGCAGTCCAACGCAAAAAAGCATCGGATGATCCATGCTCTAAAATGCCATCAGCTGTTAATAGGCCACCAGAAAGAATGTGATGGCGTGCTTGTTTTGCAATAAGCGAATGAAACGAGGCATCGCTTCGATAAAAGATCTGCAGCGATTGACTCCGTTCGATGAGCTTGTTGTAAGAAAGACTCTGCAGCTCGTTGATCGACAGGAGCGATGGGGGCGTTACTTGGCAATGCGGTTCGTGGTTCATGGTTTGTAGAAATTTTGTAATTGCTCATCTCCTTATGGCGAAGAAGACGAGCAAGAAGTTGTCTGTTGTCTGTTGTCGGTTGTCGGTTGTTTTTGTTCGAAAGATTTATTTTTTAAAAATCCTATTTTATCAGCCTCTTAGGGCAACGCTTCTTTTTTAGCAGCTAAGAAAAAGTTATTTCTTCACTATCAACCAAGAACCGAGAACCAATAACCATTGCTTATCTCCAGAAGGAGATGAGCAATTACGAAATTTTAAACGACATCTTTTTGCTAAGTAATAGATAGACTCCGTTTTTGGCTATATCAACGGACTTTGTTGATTAACAAAGTCATCTGCTGCTCCACGATTTTTCTCCCCCCATCATTCCAAATGACAACATCAGCAAGCGCTATTTTTTCATGAAGTGGTTGTTGGAGGTGGAGCATGGAGAGTGCACTATTGCGAGAAAGTTTCCGTTCTTGTGTGAGGCGATGCAGTTGCGTTTGCTCTGAAGAAGCTACTACGATGATGTAATTAAAAAAAGCAGCAAGATTGTTTTCATAGAGGAGTGGAATTTCTGCTAAGAATGTAGAATTCTCTTGAGAAAAAGATGCCGCTGCTAATGGCATCCATTTTTTTCTGAGTCGAGGGTGAAGAATGGCTTCCAGATTTTTTTTATGTTCGGAAGAATGGGTAATGAGTGATCTCAAGGCTGCACGCACTATTTTTCCTTGATGATCAAAAAGATTGTTTCCAAAAGTGCTGCGAAGTTCGAGAACAACTTCCCTATCGTGTTCGAAAAGTTGTGTAACTTCTGCATCAGCATCAAAAGGAGTGACATCCAACATTGTTGCAAGTTTTCCTATCACATAGGACTTTCCACAAGCGATTCCTCCGGTGATAGCGATACTTGGCATGGTATTAGGATATGGGAATACAGCTGGCTGGGAAGCCGCTGGATAGACTGCCGTCAGGCAGCCCGGAGGGTGAGTGAGCGGGCGCGAACGAGTCAAATGGGAGATGGGTAATGGGTAATGGTTAATGGGAGATAGGATATGGGAATACAGCTGGCTGGGAAGCCGCTGGATAGACTGCCGTCAGGCAGCCCGGAGGGTGAGTGAGCGCG
>JBIRBD010000196.1:0-2244 GCA_044326465.1 Chthoniobacterales bacterium | reverse complement strand
CTTTTTTGTCACGCGTGTTTTTTATTCACTCGTGCTTTTCCGCTCCCCTGAACGGGTACGAATTTTTTTATGAAAATTTCTAAGTACTGAATGACCCAAGAAAAAATCCTGTAGCCTGTAGCCTGAATCCCTTACCCGTTCACTGAACGGGTCCTTAGCTTTAACTTCTAACCTTTTTCCATCAGAAAAAATTAAGAAAAATCTAAATAGGTATAGGAGCGCAGCGTCTTCTCATACTCATTAAGCAAACGCATCCCTTCATTTGGTTTGAGACGATCGCTTTTAATCGCAGCGTCTAGTTGTGATTTAATACGGCGTGAAAGCTCTTTAGTATCCCACTGCGTATGCGTCAAAACCCCACCCACCGTACTTCCCGGGATGGTTTCTTCAATGTAGTAGCCATCATCTTCATCTTCATCGAGGAAAACATGCATCTCATTGACGCGTCCAAAAAGATTATGAATATCACCCATGATGTCTTGATAAGCACCAGTAAGAAAAAATCCTAAATAGTATGGCTCGTTTGGAGAAAGAGAATGCATCGGCAACGTTTCTTTGACATCTTGCAAGTCAACAAATTTTGCAATCTTACCATCTGAGTCGCAGGTAATATCGACGAGTGTTCCATTGCGATCTGTTTTTTCATTCAAACGATGAATCGGCATGATTGGAAAAAGCTGGCCCAAAGCCCAATGATCGATGAGTGATTGGAAAACAGAAAAATTACAAATCAGCTGATCGGCTAATGCAACTTCTAACTCCTTCACCTCTTCGGGAATATATTTTACGCCTTTGTAAAGTTGTACGACATGAGCCGCAATCTGCCAATAGAGCGTATCTATTTTTGCTTTGGCGCGAAGGTCGAGAAGACCAAGCTCAAACATCGATTGTGCTTGATCACGAATTTGCTGCGCATCATGCAGCGCTTCTTGCCGGCGTTTTTTGCTCATGGAAGAACAAATCTCTAACATATCGCTCAAGAGCTTCGGGTCAGTCGGTGCAGCCTGTACAGAAATGGCAGCATTATCTTTTTTGATTACGCCAAAGGCCTCTACAATGAGCACAGAATGAGGCGCTGTGATGTAGCGACCGCTTTCGCTAACAATAATCGGGTGCGGAACTTTTTCCGCATCACAAACTTCCATGATGTTATAAACAATCGCACGAGTATATTCATGCACGGAATAATTGGTGGAACTATCAAAGGAAGTCTTCGAACCATCATAATCAATACCAAGCCCACCACCAACATCGATATACTCTAGTTGGTGGCCCATTTGATAAAGCTTCGCATAAAACCGAGTCGCTTCACACGTCGCACGATTAATCGTACCAACGTCAGGAACTTGTGAACCAACATGAAAATGAAGCATCTTAAGTGCCTCAGGAATACCTGCCTCATGGAGTGTGTCGCTCAAGGTGACAAGCTCTGCAGTGGCTAGTCCAAACTTCGCATTCTCACCTCCACTCGTCGCCCATTTGCCAGCACCCTTGGAAAGTAAGCGCACACGAGCTCCTATCAGTGGCATAACACCCATCTGTTTTCCAGCTTCTAAAATCTGATAAAGCTCCTCGAGTTTTTCAACAACAAGAATAACTTTTTTCCCCAACTTTACACCGAGCAATGCAGCTCGAATATATTCTGAATCTTTGTAACCATTGCCAATGATGAGACTCTCTTTATCAGCATGCACAGAGAGCGCCGCCATCATCTCGGGCTTACTTCCAGCCTCGAGTCCAAAATGATAGGCCAATCCGGCATCCACAACTTCTTCAACCACTTCACGCAGTTGATTCACCTTGATCGGAAAAACTCCACGATAAATATTTTTATAAGATGCCTCTTCTATCGAACGCTCAAATGATTCATTGAGCCTGCGAACCCGATCGCGCAAAAGATCCTGAAAGCGAATGAGCAACGGAAAGTGGAGCCCGCGCGCGCGACCTTCTTGCACAAGCTCCATTAAGTCAATCGCCTTGTCAGCTTCGCGCGTTGGTAAAATGGATACATGGCCTTTTGTATTAATCGTGGCATATCCTTCCGACCATTGATGAATGTTATAGGAAGGAACAGTATCAAAAGAGGCGTCGCTTAAGTCAGACATTGGGAGCAGAGAGAGGGTTACGGGTGGCGAGTTATGAAGTACAATAAAATCTCAAGATTATTTTTAAAAACACAATTACTCTACTATTTTTTTCATAATTCTGAACCTAAAAACGGTGGTGGGAGTTAATAAATTAGTG
>JBIRBD010000019.1:0-19646 GCA_044326465.1 Chthoniobacterales bacterium | reverse complement strand
AGAAGTTCCACCTATTCGAGCAAGCTGACCTATTTCAGTTGCAATAAAAGCATTCGCATTTTCTGACGTATGCTCTGTTTGAAGAGCTGTTCTAAGATGATCAATGATTCTTATATTTTCGTCTCTATTTCCATCGTCGTTAAAAAGAGCATCACCAGTCTGAGCACAATATTTTTCTTCGTCAGGAAAATCAACATAAGTCACCGGAAAATTCTCTCTCCCAGCAATCACTTGATAAAAATATTTTCCAGACCTCCCCAAACGCACAATACAGGCTGCATCAGGATCTGTGGCTATATGCTGATCGTAAAGATGATTTGGATCGCTGACTGCAGTTTGATTTAAAAAATCGCAACATTCCGACGCCTTAACAGGCGAGTGGAAGTTGGAAGTTGAAGCAAAAGCAGCTCCCGCCTGCGCGTGCGTGCACATGAGAAGAGTGATCGCTACTAGCAAAAAAAGCGGGAGAATTTTTCTGAGGACTTGGTTTTTCATAACAATGCCTTTCTAATCCTCTCCTGTTCTTTTCTCAAGAAGAGAAACTTTTCTCAAAACCAATGCTTGCTTTTACCACTCCTGCCCGACTAGCTTCTTCGCAGATTATGAACAAAACACTATCACTCATTGCAATTCTTTTTGCTACGGTAGCTACGTCGTTTGCTGGAGAAATGACCTCCTCCAAAAAAACTGTTATGCCTGCTGATGACTGCCGCTTCAGAGCACAAGAATGGCAAGTTGACATGTCCACGGTTGGCACATTGACAACTTATGGTGGCCAAAACAGAGAGGGACTTGGCGGCAACCTTGGTATCAATTATTTTTTCTCAAAATACTTTGGTGTAGGTGTTGATAATTCCGTTGGCAGTGAAAGAAATCAAGGTATGACCGGCTTCTCAGGCTTGCAAGCTTTTGACAGTGTTCAAGCTGATCTTATTGCTCGTTATCCAATCTGTGCGTGGAATCTTGCTCCTTACGCTATGCTCGGCGGCGGCGCTTCTTGGGGTGGTACAGGAAGCCAAGGTGATGGCAATGTTGGTGGCGGTTTAGAATACCGTGTCACACGTAATGTCGGCATGTTCGTTGATTGCCGTTGGCTCTATGGAAATAATGGCAGCAAGTCATTAAGCCAGGCAATGCCTCGCGTAGGCCTTCGTTTTGCTTTCTAAAAATAGTTAATACTTTTTCATTAATGAAACGGCGCTGAAGAAATCCAGCGCCGTTTTTTTGTGCTATAGCCAAACACCGAAGAATTAGGACAAATTATTTTGTCCTAAGTATAAGGTTTTTGGCTATATATCACAATAGTGGTCAGGGTTGAATGACACTAAGTTAACCTGAATATTTCAGAATCAAAAGGAGCTATATCCTATGCGCCAGCGTCATTCCCGCGCAGGCGGGAATCCAGGACAACGTAGAACCTAGCTTTGTTCTCGATGCAATAGATTCATCGCACAAGCTTTCTAAAATAATGTATCATACAAATCTTCCCACGTTGGATTAACTTGTTCAATGAGTCGTATTTTCCATAAACGCCGCCATCTCTTGATAGCGGTCTCTCTAGCAAAAGCTGCTGATAAAGTTTTATAGAATTCAAAATAAACAAGTCGGTTTATTTGATATCTTTTTGTAAAACCTTCTCTCAACTCTTTTCGGTGTGCCCAACCTCTTTGAACTAAATTAGAAGTAACTCCCGCATACAATGTGCCATTACGTTGACTGGCTAAGATATATACTGCAGGTCGTTTCATTGTATCAAATGCACAGCTAAGATCCACGGTGGCCTGGATTCCCGCCTCCGCGGGAATGACGTTAATTTTATAGCGGTTTGTAATTCTGAAAAATCATTTAATGCTCAAGCGATTGTAATATGATTTTTTCTTTCATACATTGTTTTTGAGGCGATTTTATAAATAGAGAATCATCCCAAAACCGCTTTAACTTAGCGCCATTCGGGTCAGGATTTGATTATTGATGCAGTGGCACAACTCATGACATTAATAGTGAGCGCCAAGCTTCACTTCCTTTAACAAAAATTGATTAGCGAATGATTCATCCGCCATTGCAGCTTCAAAACGTCAGCCTCGCTTTTCGTCATAAAATCTGCTTTGAAGAGGTTCACCTCCAAATCAGTTATGGCTCTCGCATTGCCATTATTGGCCGCAATGGAAGTGGAAAATCAACATTGCTAAAAATGTTGCATGGATCTTATGAGCCAACCAATGGCGCTATTAAAATTCCTGAGGCAGCAACCATTGGTTACGTTCCACAAATCATTGAAGATTTTGATGCGCTAAGCGGCGGAGAACGCCTCAACAAGGCTGTTACGGAGGCCCTAAGTGTTCATCCAAATATTTTATTGCTTGATGAACCAACGAATCATCTTGATCGTCATCACCGTGCTTCCTTGATGCGAATGCTTCGCTCCTTTGAAGGAACCTTGATCGTGGTTTCTCATGATGTCGAGCTACTGCGCCATTGCATCGATACCTTGTGGCATATTGATAATGAGCGGATCCACATTTTTTCTGGCAAGTACGATGATTACCTTCGCGAAAGAAAAATCCAGCGAGCTGCCCTTGAGCAAGAATTATCACAATTAAACAGGCAGAAAAAAAATATGCATGAGCTTCTCATGCGAGAACAAGTACGCGCAGCAAAAAGTCGCGCTAAAGGTGCAAAGAGCATCGCTCAAAAAAAATGGTCACCCGTTGTTGGAAATGCCAAAGCAGATCAAGCAGAGCAAACATCAGGCCGCAAGAAAACAGCCATTGATCACAAAAAACAGAACCTTAGCGAACAGCTATCCAGCCTGCGCTTGCCAGAGATTATTGTTCCAACATTTTCTTTGAAGGCAGCCGATGTGGGCGATCACATTATTGTTTCGATTAGTGATGGCTCTCTTGGTTATCAACATCAAGAGCCACTGCTTCAGCATATCAGCCTGTCACTCGGATCGCACGAGCGCATCGCTTTGAGTGGGGATAATGGCACTGGAAAATCAACATTGCTGAAAGCCTTTTTAAATAACGCCTTTCTTGTAAAATCAGGCGATTGGTATCAGCCAAAATTTGAATACATTGGTTATTTCGATCAACATTACAGCACACTCTCTCCTAAAAAATCAGTGTTAGAAACAATCTCCGAACTTCTTCCAGAGTGCCCTCATGCTGAAGTGCGCCGTCATCTCAATGATTTTTTATTTCGCAAAAACGAAGAGGTCAACACACTAGTAGAAACACTTTCTGGTGGCGAAAAAGCACGGCTAAGCCTCGCACAAATCGCAGCAAAAACGCCGAAACTTTTACTGCTCGATGAAATCACCAACAACCTCGATCTCGAAACTCGCGCGCACGTGATCGAGGTTTTAAAAGCTTACCCAGGCGCCATGATCGTGATTTCACACGATGCAGATTTTCTCAAAGAAATTGGAATTGAAAAGACTGTTTCTATTTCAAAATTTTTCTAGCAACAAAAGGTGCCCTTTCACTAGCCCAGAAAAAAAAACTTCGCCTTCATTAGAGTCTTTAGCCTCTCATGAAGAACAATGCGCTATAGAGAGATAGGTCAATACGCTATACGGGTACAAAAAAAGAGCCACGCCTCACGACGTGGCTCTCTTAAAACTAACGGTTGGAATGAATGAGACTTAGTAGTCCATTCCTCCCATGCCGCCCATTCCGCCCATGCCACCTGGTGGCATTGCAGGAGCTTTCTCTTTTTCTGGCAACTCGGCAATAAGAGCCTCTGTTGTCAATAAGAGTCCGCTGATAGAAGCAGCATGTTGCAAAGCGCTGCGGGTGACCTTTGTTGGATCAACCACACCAGCTTTGACAAGATCAGTATATTCACCGGTTGCCACATTGTAGCCCTCGTTGCCTTTACCTTTCTTGACTTCTTGCACGATGAGTGCACCTTCTTTACCAGCATTGTAAGCCAATTGACGCAATGGATACTCAATGGCTTTGCGGATAATCTCAAGACCGACCGCTTCGTCACCTTCGAGTTTGAGTGTGTCGAGAACTTGTTGAGCACGGATGAGAGCGACACCGCCACCAGGGACGATACCTTCCTCAACGGCTGCGCGTGTTGCATGGAGTGCATCTTCAACACGAGCTTTCTTTTCTTTCATCTCGGTCTCAGTAGCAGCACCAACATTAATAACCGCAACACCACCAGCAAGCTTAGCAAGGCGCTCTTGAAGTTTTTCACGATCGTAGTCGCTTGTTGTATCTTCAATCTGACGACGAATTTGGTTTACACGGCCTTGGATGTCAGCCTGTTTACCTTCGCCTTCAACGATGGTTGTATTTTCTTTATCAACGGTGAGATGCTTTGCGCGACCAAGGTCTTCGAGCGTGATGTTCTCAAGCTTGATACCAAGATCTTCGGTAATGCAACGACCACCGGTAAGCACAGCGATATCCTCTAACATTGCTTTGCGACGATCACCAAAACCTGGTGCCTTAACGGCGCAGATCTGGAGCGTGCCACGAAGCTTGTTCACCACAAGGGTTGCAAGGGCTTCACCCTCAACGTCTTCAGCAATGATAAGCAATGGGCGACCACTCTTCGCAACTTTTTCAAGCAACGGAAGGAGATCCTTCAAGCTGCTGATTTTCTTTTCATGAATAAGAATGTAGGCGTTATCAAGAACGGCTTCCATTCCTTCTGCGTTTGTCACGAAGTAAGGAGAGAGATAACCTTTGTCAAATTGCATACCCTCAACAACGTCAAGGCTTGTTTCAATAGACTTAGCTTCTTCAACCGTGATCGTTCCATCTTTGCCAACTTTTTCCATTGCATCAGCAATGATTTGGCCGATGTTCCTATCCCAGTTAGCAGAAACGGTAGCAACTTGTGCAATTTCAGAGCTGTCTTTGACTTTCTTACTAATGCGAGCAAGTTCCTCAACAATAGCATCAACAGCCTTCTGAATGCCCCGCTGTAATGATGTTGGATTAGCTCCAGCTGTTACATTTTTTAAACCTTCGCGGAAGATAGCTTCAGCGAGAACGGTTGCGGTCGTTGTTCCATCACCAGCGATATCACTAGTCTTGGAAGCAACTTCACGAACAAGCTGTGCGCCCATATTTTCATAAGGACATTCAAGCTCAATTTCTTTAGCCACAGTGACACCATCCTTGGTGATAGTTGGGCTACCAAATTTTTTGTCGAGAATGACGTTACGTCCCGAAGGCCCAAGCGTTGCTTTAACTGCTTTTGCCAACTTCTCAACACCACGAAGCAAAGCATGACGTGCCGCTTCATCGAATTGTAATTGTTTTGCTGCCATAATAATACTTTTTGTTAATAGATTAGGTTAACCAATAATTCCGAGAATATCATCTTCACGCATGATGAGGTAAGACTCGCCGTCAACTTTGACTTCGGTGCCGCCATATTTAGAAATAAGAACGGTGTCTCCTGTCTTAACAGTAAAAGCAATTTTATTGCCTTCGTCATCAAGCTTGCCTGTTCCAAGAGCCACTACTTTGGCTTCCTGTGGTTTCTCTTTTGCGGTATCAGGAATAATGATTCCTCCTCTGTTCATTTCTTTCTCATCGATCGGTTGCACGAGCACACGATCTCCAAGTGGTTGTATGTTTACTGCCATGTTGTTTGTTTTGTTGGTTGGTTGTTAAGTTTTTTTGTAACAGTCAAGACTGTTACAAAAGTTAGAATGTACTGAAAAAACCTCTCTTGTATTGCCTATTTGAGTAGAACAGTGGGTAGATTTTTACTTTTTCTTCTCATCATCGACTACCTCAAATTCCGCATCGACAACATCACCTTCTTTCTTAGATTCAGCATTTGCTGCGCCTGTTGATGCGCCAGCAGCCTCAGCTCCAGGAGCTGCAGCCCCTGCCGCAGCAGCTTGTTTATAAAGTTCAGCGCTTACTTCTTGGAACTTCGCTTGAAGTTTTTCGTAAGAAGATTTAATGGCTTCGATATCAGTTCCTTTGAGAGCTTCGCGAACGGAAGCTATTTCATCTTCGATTGCTTTTTTGGAAGCTCCATCGATCTTATCACCCATTTCTTGGAGCTGTTTTTCGGATTGATAAGCAAGCGTGTCGGCGTTATTGCGAATTTCAATTTCTTCTTTCGCACGCTTATCGTCGTCAGCATGAGCTTCAGCTTCGCGCTGCATCCTCTCAACTTCTTCTTTCGTTAAGCCACTCGAACCAGTAATTGAAATTTTTTGCTCTTTTCCACTGCCAATATCTTTAGCGCCAACATTAAGGATTCCATTAGCATCAATATCAAAGCTAACCTCGATTTGAGGCACACCACGAGCTGCTAGTGGAATGCCATCTAGGTGAAAAACTCCAAGCTGTTTGTTATCGCGCGCAAGGGGACGCTCACCCTGAAGAACCTTGATCTCAACGCCAGGCTGATTGTCAGCATAGGTTGAGAAAATTTGTGACTTGCGTGTTGGGATCGTTGTATTACGTGGAATCATTGCGGTTGCAATGCCACCCGCCGTCTCAATGGAAAGGGTGAGTGGAGTGACGTCGAGAAGTAGAACATCTTTGACATCACCGCGAAGCACACCTCCCTGAATCGCAGCACCAATGGCTACTACTTCATCAGGATTGACCCCTTTATGTGGCTCTTTGCCAATGAGGGCACGAGCGGTGTCGATGACTTTTGGCATACGTGTCATACCACCGACAAGCACGAGTTCGTTCACCTCTGTCTTATTCCAGCTAGCATCCTTCAAGCAGTCATTAACAGGCTTAATTGTGCGCTCAAACAGATCGTCGGTAAGTTGCTCTAGTTTAGAGCGTGACAATTTTTTCTGGATATGTTTTGGCCCGCTCGCATCGGCTGTGACAAAGGGAAGGTTGATTTCATATTCTTGTGTGGAAGAGAGCGCTATCTTCGCTTTTTCAGCTTCTTCCTTGATGCGTTGCACGGCATCAGGTTGTTTGCTTAGATCAATTCCCGACTCGGATTTGAATTCTTTGATAATCCAATCCATGATGCGATAATCCCAATCATCACCTCCTAGATGTGTGTCGCCATTAGTTCCTCGGACTTCAAAAACGCCATCGCCTAATTCGAGCGCAGAGATATCAAATGTTCCACCACCTAAATCATAAACGGCAATTTTTTCATCTTTTTCTTTTTCGAGACCATAGGCTAAGGAAGCTGCCGTTGGCTCATTGATAATTCGAAGCACTTCCAGACCAGCAATCTTACCTGCATCTTTGGTAGCATTACGTTGCGAATCGTTGAAATAAGCTGGGACGGTAATGACTGCCTGCGTGATCTTTTCACCTAGCTTTGCCTCGGCATCAGCTTTGAGTTTTGACAAAATCATTGCCGAAATTTCTGGCGGCGAAAAAGTCTTTGGCTTGCCATCGATCTCCACTTGAATGTGGACGTCGCCATTAGCAGCCTTAACGAGCTTGTAGGGAACGCGATCTTGTTCACCGCGAACCTCGTCATATTTGGCTCCCATGAATCGCTTGACCGAAGCGATGGTATTTTGAGCATTGGTGATGGCTTGACGTTTGGCCGATTGACCGACAAGACGTTCTCCGCTTTTGGTAAAAGCGACGACAGATGGTGTGGTACGTGCACCTTCTGCATTTTCAAGCACGACTGGTTCTGTTCCCTCCATGACAGACATGCAAGAGTTAGTGGTTCCTAAGTCGATTCCTAGTATTTTTCGTGATGGTGTAGACATGGTTCTTTAATAAGCAGATCCCATGCCAAAAAATGTAGCTTTTATAATATCCTTTAATTAAGGAGAATAAGGATTTAAAAAAAGGTCGCTATAAAAACGAGCGGGTCATTTTGACTCACTAGATACTCGCTCTTGAGATTTTTTGACTCAGTATATTCTTTTAAAATTTGAGCTTCGGCGCACGGACACGCTCTATCTATGGCTACAAAGGCTCTAGACTACCTCAATCAGTCCCTTCATCCTCATTAGGCTGTATTGAACGAGCATGACAAACCCCTCTCCTTTTTGCTTGGCGAACAAATTCAAAAAAATCTTTTACCTCCGATGACCAGCTTATTTTATCAGCTTCTGCAAGGGCTTGTGAGATATTAAGCCCTTCGCGATAGAGCAAGCGAAAAGCTTTTTTAAGCTCCATGCGAACAGCACTACTTAATCCTGCTCGACGCAACCCAACAGCATTCAAGCCAGAAACTTCATTGTATCCATACGCCATGAGATAAGGCGGAATGTCTTTGCTGTAGCGCGTTCCACCTTGCACCATAGCTAATTTTCCAATACGCACAAATTGATGATAAACAGAGCCACCCCCGAGGTTGGCTCGATCTTGAACTTCGACATATCCAGCCAATAAACAGTTATTGGCAATGACCACCTGATTGCCAATAACTGTATTATGGCCAATATGAGCTCCAACCATGAGAAAATTTTTATTTCCAATCATCGTTTGAGTTCCTTCTTTGTCACCTCGATGAATGGTAACGTATTCGCGAAAAATATTTTCATCGCCAATGACGACCTTACTTGGAGAATCTGACTGAAAACCAAGAGACTGTGGATCTCCTCCAAGAATGACTCCGTAACCAATAATGTTGTTCGCCCCCATGCGTACCTGCCCGCCTACGACCGCACGCCCGAGAAGGCGACATCCAGCTCCGATTTTCGCGCCAGCTTCAACCAAAGCCCATGGACCAACAATAACATCATCAGCAAGTTCAGCGGAAGGATCGACAATAGCAGAGGGATGAATGATTGGCATTTTTTTATCTCTTAACACGCGAGTGTCTCAAGGACGCCACGCAAATAACTTGAAACACCATACAAACCTGTCACGTATTTATTGGGGCCTACTTTTTCCAAGCTCGCATTAGCCTCATCGAGAAGCTTAACAGCCTCTTTCACAGCGGAAGCAAGAGGCCCCTCTTCTACTGCCTTGATAATTAAAGCATCTATATCCTTTTTTTGATTACTCAAAAGCAGCTCCTCAATTTTTTCACGATCGGCTTTAGAGACTGATTCCAAGAGCATTAAAATGGGCAAAGTAAATTTTCCACCATGTAAATCAGTACCGAGCGTCTTCCCAATTTTCTCTTGATTACCAACAAGATCGATACAATCGTCGAGAATTTGATAGGCGACCCCAATATTATTCCCGTAATTTTTAAAAACCTCGCTGGTAGCCACATCATCCTTATTTAAGAAAGCACCTAACTCACAGGCTACAGAAAAAAGGGCGCCGGTTTTCATCTGAACGATGCGATAATAGTCACTGAAATTCAAAGCGAGATCAAAGCGATGTTTCGTTTGTAAAATTTCTCCGGAACAAACTTCTAAGACAGCATCAGCAATCCGACGACAAACAGCTGAATCGGAAAAGTCAGCGGCCATCTTGAGTGCATGAGAAAAAAGAATATCGCCCACAAGCACGCTTACAGAGTTGCCCCATTGAGCATGAAGTGTTGGCTTGCCACGCCGTAACTTAGCCTCATCCATAATGTCGTCATGAACCAACGTTGCGATATGAATGAGTTCTAAAATGAGAGCAAGCTGTAGATGCTCTGCTGTTATTTCACCGGTTGCACCCCCAGAAAGCAATGCCAACACAGGACGCAAGCGCTTCCCACTTCCGCCGCAAGCATAGGCAATATATTTTTGAACTTCTGGATTAAAACAAGCAGCCTGCTCGCTAATTTTTTTTTCAACGGAGCTCAACTCTCCAGCAATAAGGGTCATGGAAGCATCAAATGCTTTCGTTGCTTGAGCTGGGATCGGGCGAGCCGCCCATTTCGTCAATGATTTCACCCAGTAACTCTCTCCATCAAAACGAAGATGTCAATTCGGGTTTTAAAAAAATGATGAAATAGTGAAATTCCCTGCCTTCCTTGTGGCTATTTCGTTCTTTCTTTTCTTAAAAAGAATTTTCCGTTGTAGAAAAAAAGGAAGTTTCAAGGAGATTGTAAAAACAACCCTCAATAAAAAATTGGGAATAATCTCTGGTTGATGAGAAAGCACCCCCTGTAGGGCAGTTTTTACAACCTTCTCTTTCGATGTAATCAGAGGCGCAGCAGCTCGCTCTGTAACAGAAATTTTTTCTCCCTGGCGACTTGCAACATCAAAAAACTCCGTCGGTACAGGCCCAGGAGAAAGCAAAGAAACGGTTACATTGTGACATGCCTCTTCGATTCGCAACGCCTCAGAAAAACTTCTTACATAAGCTTTGGAGGCTGCATAGACGAGATACCCTGTTAACGGAAGGTATCCTGCAATCGAGCCAACATTTAAAATAGCGCTAGGCCGATGCTGCCGTAGCAGTGGAAGCAAAAGATGCGTTAGATGCGTTAGTGCAGTGATATTGACATTGAGAATTGCCTCTAGACGATTCCAGGAGGCATCCCCAAATTCACTCAGGTCACCCAACCCTGCATTATTAATAAGAAGGTTGAGTTGTAGTTTTTGTTCAATAGTCCAGACAGCTAATTTTTCTCGCTCTGCCGAGTTACCAACATCGATCACCTTCACATGAACGCGCAAAGCTGGATTTAATTTTATTAACTCTTGGCTTAAAATTTTTAACCTCTCTCCACGACGCGCAACTAAAATCAGATCCCTTGCATGCGGTGCCAATTGTCGAGCAAACTCCGCGCCAAGACCAGAAGAGGCTCCGGTGATGAGGGCACAAGTATTGTAATAGGAAAAACAATGCTTCAAAATAGATTACCTCAGTCTAAGTTACCCCTAAATTTACTGATCATGCGCTAGAATAAAAAGTCCTTTAGCATATTTATGAAGAAGGCTTGCAATTAAGGTTTGATAAGGCATTCCTTCATAGGCTGCTAATTGTTTGATTTTTTTCAAATCATGTTGAGCTAGCCGGATATTGATTCGTGCATCTTTACGAAAATGATTAGCTGCAGCCTTCATTGCAAAAGCTTTTTCTTTTTTTGCATCAACAGATTCTTTCCACTCATTACGTTCAAACGAAGTTAGCAAATCTTGTTCTTCAGCGTCTAATTTTTGATTTAATGTTTGCTTACTCATAAAAATTATTTTTTTTCTAACAAATATTGTTTGGTGATCTTATATATTTCCCTTAAGGGATGTCGATTCAAGAGATTTCCTTCGATACCACCGAGACGTTTCGGATCATAAAGTTGGATGGCGGTGTAGAAAAAAAGAGGCACAATGGGAACTTCTTCATCAATCAAAATTTTTTCGGCTTGTTGAAAAAACTCAAATCTTTTTTTCGGCTCGAGCTCTCTAGAGGCTTGCTGCATTAGATTGTCGTATGTTTTTGATTTCCAACCCGTACGATTGTTTCCGCTCTCAGAAGTAAAAAGATCGAGAAAAGTATTGGGATCAGGATAATCTCCAACCCAACTGGAGCGAGCGAGCGTATAATCCCTATTTTTCAATGAGCTCAAAAAAACTTTCCATTCTTGGTGCGCTAGCAAAACAGAAATACCGAGCTCTTTTTTCCAGGCAGCTTGCAATTCCACAGCGATAGCTTCTGTTATTTCAGTTTCGTTATAAAGATAGGTCGTCAGCGGAAAGTCTTTACCAGCAGGATAACCTGCCTCAGCCAGCAACTCTCGTGCACGTTGAGGATTATAACCAATACCTAAAGCAGGCTGATATCCAGCAATTCCTGAGGGAAGAAAACTTTCTGCAGGAATTGCATCACTTAATTTTTTAATAATTCTCTTTTGATCAATACAAAGCGCCAATGCCTTGCGCACGCGCACATCAGAGCAGGGCACCTTTGTGCAATTGAAGCGAATGAAATCTACTCCTAATAAAATAGCTGAGTGAAAATCATTTCCCTTTTTTAATTCATGAAGAAGAGAAAGTGGAACTTCTGCAAAACTCAGATCAGCCTGCCCGGCTGCATAAAAATTATAAGCGACATTGGGCTGGCTAATCGGCAGTAAATCAATGCTCTTAAGATGGACATTGGCCACATCCCAATAAAAGGGATTGCGCTCAAGTCGAATTTTATCGTTGAGACGCCACTCAATAAGCTTGTAAGGACCATTGCAGATTATTTCCTCTGGCTTGACCCAGTTGTCACCAACGCGATTAATGAGATCGATGCGCACCGGAAAAAGCGTTGTATAGGCACAGAGATAGAGAAAATAGAGCGTTGGCTCAGCGAGTGTGACTTGAAGCGTATGATCGTCGAGAGAGCTTACCCCGACTTTCGAAAATTTTTTTTCTTTCCCGGTAAAAAAATCTTCTGCACCTTTTACCACAAAAAGTTGATAGCTGTAGGCAGAACCTGTCTCTGGCTGTAACGTTCTACGCCAAGAATTAACAAAGTCTTGAGCTCTGATATCTTTTCCATCAGACCATTTGGCATCGGGTCGCAGATAAAAAGTATACGTCTGTTGATCGGCTGAAATTTTCCATGAGGAATCCACTCCTGGCTCGACCTCGCCTTTGCGATTAAAGCGAAGCAGCCCTTCAAAGAGTTCACTCACCACACGTCCATCAGGTTGCCCTGTGACGATGGCAGGATCAAGCGATTCAGGCTCTGCACCGTTAATAATGATTAAATCAGCGCGGTTGTTAGACTTCTGGCACGCGGTAATAGCAACTAAACTTATTATTAGGAGATAAAAGACAGGCGATAGGGGATGGTATCTGCTTCGATGCTTTTTTTCGAAAAAAACACCGGAGTTTTTTTGCTCTCTAGCAAAAAAAAATCGTTGAAGAAATTTCATCTCCGATTTCTTATCTCCGATCTCCAAAACACTGGATCAGGATCAACTACCCCTTCTTTTTCGGAAGCCTCAATTACATCGTGATAGTAAAAAGCTGATGGCTTGAGCTCTCTATTCAATGTTTTTGGATTCATAATGGAGAGTCCAAATTTTGGAACATAGCCATAATGCCATTCGTAATTATCTGCGAGCGACCAAATAAAATAGCCTTTAACATCATAGCCATCTGCCATCGCCTTACGCACTTGTTCAATATGGTCTCGAAGATAGTTAATGCGCTTTGATTCTTTGATACCTGCCATTCCATTTTCTGTAATCATCATCGGCTTGTTATAACGTTTTCCAATTTTACGAATCTGTTTTCCTAACGCTTCAGGATCAATACGCCACCCCATCATCGTAAAATTATGTCCATGATGACTCGGTTCCGTGAGCAGGCTGATCGGACCTGCGACTTGACTATAATAATAATTAAAACCGATGATATCACAGACATCATAAATTTTATCAAGATGATCAAAATCATTATGCTCCACGGTATTGTAGATAATGCCGCCTGGATCAAGTGGACCAGGATACCAATAAGGCGTTGCCTCGACGCTAATAATTTTTGCATTTGGCGTAATTTCTTTAATGCGTGCTGCAGCATCGCGAAACATATCAGCGCTGGCAACCATCGCCTCCTTGTAGCCTTTAAAATCGAACATATGATTCGGTGGCCATAATCCTATGACATAGGCCGTGAGAATTTGTCCGTTTGGTTCATTCTCTGGCGCATAATAAGTGACATAGGGAGAGAATGCTTTTGCCATCTTCGTTACGTAAAGATTCCATCGCTTACTCGCACACGGATGCAGCCAATTTGTTTTATTGCTATTATTTTCATCGGTCAACCATGATGGAAAACTGAAATGCCAAAGACAGACGTAAGGCTCAATGCCGGCTTTTTTTAGCTTCCTTATCATATCAACATAACCAGCAATCGCTGATTCATTGTAATGACCTGGCGTTGGTTCAACACGTGCCCATTCGATGCTCAAACGATAAGAATTCACTCCAATTTTTTTGAGCGCTTCAAGATCTTTGTCAAAATGAGACCAACTCGAAAGCGCATCCCCAATAATAGGAGCTTTTCTTTTTTTAATGAGCAAATCCCAGTCTCGTTGAAAATAGTTTTTATCACCTGGGAGAACATTGCGATTTTCATACTGCAAACTGCTGGTAGAAATTCCCCAAGCAAAGGGCCGATAACCTGAAAGCTTTTCTGCTTGATGCTCTGGCGCTTTATCAAGAGGCCCTAGCAGATGAAGAGTACAACTTGTTAAAAAGGCTGTAAAACTTGATAAAATAAGAAGTAGAGAACGCATGATAGAAACAGGTTAGTATACCATTCGCGTGCGAGTTTTGGCTTATGGCATTTTGTAATCTCCTTCTGGCGAAGAAGACGAACAAGAAGTTGTCGGCTGTCAGTTGTTGGTTGTTTTTGTTCGAAAGATTTATTTTTTAAAAATCCAATTTCATACCATTCGCGAGCGAGTTTTAGCAGCTAGGAAAAAAGTTGTTTCTTCACTATCAACCGAGAACCGAGAACCAATAACCATTGCTTATCTCCAAAAGGAGATGAGCAATTACGGCCTTTTTTTCATCGAAGGTGAAAAAATCAGCTTTAACCGATTTTTACTCGTCCGATAAAACCCTTGAAGATCGGGCATCTTGCCCACCCAATGAAGGGTCATCTTATCAAGAAATTTTGAGCGATGATTTCCAAGATCAAGCCGTAAGAATCCGATCACATTGCGCACTTGGAAATAAGGTATTGTGATTTTCTTGTAATGGTCATCACTTACACGAGCCATTGTCAGGCGTGCAGGATCATCAATGGACAACCACCAGGCATGATGAGCTCCAGCAGCACTTGGTGCTGTTACTTTAAAAACAAGATTCCCAGAACGCCGCTCATCACCATTCCAGTTAAGCTGATATAGCGTTGCGATATCAGCACGGGATCCCATATAACCTGCAAAAAACTGTCGGGCAACTGTTTGAAATTTTTTCTTCGACAAAAGGGGCGCATAGGCACCCAATCTGATACAGACAGGATGACCAGGGTCACCAAAAATATCGAACTCTGAAAAACGATTCACCGCATAAGAAAGATATGGAATATTTTTTAAATAGCCCTCATTAATGCGTGCTGCGGGTATCTGGTAAAACGATTGAATTGCATCATTACTTCGAAAATCTTGAACCATCATCTTCCATGGTGGAAGTTGCCCTGGTTTCACAATACCTGTGAAGGCAATCATTTCGTTATCAACATCATCAATCCGAGCGATATCTTTTTTCAATAAAGTTATTTCCCCCTCTTTTTGCTCGAGGGTAACTGCATTAAAACTATTTTTTATAATTAAGCCTTTATACTGGCTTCTATCCTTCATTGTAACGATATCTGGCTCAAAAGGATTTAACGCTCCATCGAGCGCCCACACAAAGCCGGAAGTTGAAAAAAAGAGTACACAGGCCAGCGCTGCTAAGAAGCGCTGTAATGAGTAAGGAGCAGTATTTATCAAGGTTTTACAAGCTGTAATAGACATTAGTATGAAATATTCGGGTTAGGTTTTGTTACGCTAAAAAAAAATTAGCTCGTTCCCGCCTTCGCGGAAATGACATGGCGGATTGCTGAAAAGAAAAAATCCATCGTAACAAACCTAAAACTCGCACACGGTAATTGTTCATCTCCTTCTGACGAAGAAGACGAGCAAAAAGTTGTCGGTTGTCAGTTGTTGGTTATTTTTACTCAAAAGATTTATTTTTAAAAGTCGCTTTTTATAAGCCTGTTAGGGCAATTCTTCTTTTTTAGCAGCTAAGAAAAAATTATTTCCTTACTATCAACCGAGAACCAACAACCAACAACCATTGCTTATCTCCAGAAGGAGATGAGCAATTACCGCACACGAATGGTATACTTTTTTAAAAAAAACGCCTACTACTTCTTCTATGACGTCCTCAGATGAAAATTTCATGCGTCTCGCCCTTCGCGAAGCCATGAAGGGTCAAGGCCTAACAACACCCAATCCAATTGTTGGTGCCATTATCGTAAAAAATAATCAGGTCATCGCCCGCGGGTATCACGCAAGCGCGGGAGAAGCACATGCAGAAGTAGCAGCTATGAGCTTTCTTTCTCAACTCGCTTCCCATGATGAAGCGGAAGGAGCCAGTGATCCAAAAAAGCCTGCAAATCTCTCTTCCTCTGCCAATACCCGCGGCACCACACTCTATGTCACGCTCGAGCCCTGTTCCACTTTTGGAAAAACTCCGCCATGTACGATGACCATTATTGATGCTGGCTTTGCCCGAGTGGTCTACGGCGCGACTGATCCTAATCCCGAACATCGAGGAAAAGCATTGGATCTTCTAACAAAAGCAGGCATTGAGGTCACAACCGGCGTGTTAGAGGAAGAATGCATCGCCCTTAATTCTGCATGGAATCATCGGATGAAGACTGGCATGCCATGGATCACTGCAAAATGTGGCATGTCGCTGGATGGCTCTCTTATCGTTCAAAACGGCCCTCGTTGGATCACCTCCGTACGTAGTCGCCGCGATGCGATGTATCTACGCGCAAAGGTCGATGCTATTTTGGTTGGTGGCGCAACTGTTCGCACCGACAATCCTGCGCTCACCATTCGTGGCATCAAGATCAAAGAGAATCACCCTCAACCATGGCGGATCGTTTGGACAAAATCTGCAAAAATCCCAGAAGAATCATTACTTCTTTCCGATGAACATCGCAATCGCACCATCATCATGCATGATATCCCTCTTAGTGAAGCCTTGAAAAACCTAGCGTTGCGAGGCATTAGCTCGGTAATGATCGAAGGTGGTGGAAAAACATTGAGCGAGGCCTTTGCCAATAACCTCGTCAATGAAATTAGATTTTATGTGGCTCCTCACTTACTCGGAGGTCCCTCGTGGATGGAAAATTTAAATTTAAAACCAAAGCCTACCTCACCTCAAAACAAGCCAACCTTACCCCAGCATGAAGGAATGATCGATAAAATTTCTAGACTCATTGCACCCCTTAATCTCTCTAATATTTCTTATCGAGCTATTGGAAAAGATGTAGCCGTTTCAGCGCTCGTAGAGAAATCCAGCGTGCAATTTTCATGTTAAATTTTTTGTTTCCCCATGAATCCTCACAAAAAATCCCTCCCACGCACACGTAAAATAAACGTAAACACCACTCCTGGTGGTCCCGAAGATGCGCTGAGCGGTCTAGTTGAGCGAGTAACGTTTCATAATCCTGAAAATGGATTTTGTGTTTTGAAGGTCCAGGTAGAAAATCATCGCGATTTAATTTGTGTGATTGGCACCCTTCCCACGGTAACCTCTGGCGAGTGGATCACCGCCCAAGGTTCCTGGCAGCAAGATCGCGAGCATGGTTTGCAAATGAAGGCCCGCATACTCAAGACACAACCCCCAACATCCTTAGAAGGTATTGAAAAATATCTCGGCAGCGGCCTCATTAAAGGTATCGGGCCTGTCTATGCCACAAAACTTGTCAAAAAATTTGGCGAGCAGGTTTTTGACATTATTGAAAATCAATCAAAGCGGCTTCAAGAAGTTGATGGCATTGGATTAGAGCGCCGCAAGCGGATCAAGGAAGCATGGAAAGAACAAAAAGTGGTCCGCGATATCATGCTTTTTCTGCATGCCCATGGCGTAAGCACCAATCGCGCGGCTCGCATCTATAAAATCTATGGTGAAGAAGCAATCTCTATTATCCGCGCCAACCCTTACACCCTCGCTCGCGACATTCATGGCATCGGATTTCATAGCGCTGATGCCGTGGCGACAAAATTAGGATTTGATCGCAACTCACTTCTCCGGGCACGTGGAGCCATTGACCATTTATTAACAGAAGCGACTGAAGAAGGTCATTGCGCCTTGCCCCGCGAAGAACTCTTTTCTAAAGCCATCCAATTGCTTGACATTGATGAAACAGTGGTTGCGACAGCTTTTGAACGCCACCTGCATGACGCTCGCATCTCCATCGAAAAAATCTATGGTAAAGAATTAGTTTTCCTTCCACACCTTCGTGTTGCCGAAGAAATCATCGCTCGACAATTGCGTAGGCTCGCCGAGTCAGAAATTCCAGAGCCATTCATCGATCCTGAAAAAGCAATTCCCTGGGTCGAAGAAAAAACAGGTCGTCAGCTTTCTCAAAGCCAACGCGAGGCACTTGCCACAGCCTTAAAACATCGTGTCGTTGTCATCACGGGCGGACCAGGCGTTGGAAAAACAACACTTGTACAATCATTGTTAAAAATCTTACGCGCAAAAAAATTACACTGCCTTCTTGCTGCACCGACAGGACGAGCTGCGCAGCGTCTTGCAGAAGCGACTGGCCTTGAAGCAAAAACGATTCATCGTTTATTGGAATTTCAACCAGCCAAAGCAGCTTTTACACGCAATATTGATCGTCCCCTCGAAACCGACGTGCTCGTCATTGATGAAGTTTCCATGGTTGATGTGCCACTCATGAGCAGATTGTTACTGGCACATCCTCCCCACGCGCGTCTGATCTTAGTTGGTGATGTCGATCAATTGCCAAGCGTGGGTCCCGGGCTTGTGTTGCCAGATATTATTCAAAGCGGCATGGTGAAAGTGGTACACTTAAAAGAAATTTTTCGTCAAGCAGGAGGAAGCCAAATCATCGAAGCGGCTCATGCTATTAACCGTGGAGCCTTACCTGAACTTGCTTTACAAGGAGAAGGATCCGATTTCTTTTTTATCGAACGAGAAGATCCTGAACAAACAGTGACCTCCCTTATAACGATGGTGCGTGAACGTATTCCTAAGCGTTTTAATATTGATCCGATTAGCGATATTCAAATCCTCTCCCCTATGCATCGCGGCAGCCTTGGCATAGGAGAGCTGAATCTCAGACTGCAAGCAGCGCTTAATCCTGCACTCAGCAATAAGATTGAATATCAGGCTTATGGCCTGGTCTTTCGTGAAGGTGATAAAATTATTCAAACAACGAACAACTACGACAAAGAAGTTTTTAATGGCGATATTGGAAGAATCCTAGCGATTGATCTCGCTGAGAAAACGCTAATGATAAAATTTGATCAGCGAAAGATTGTGTACGATTTTTCTGATCTAGATGAAATAACCTTGGCTTACGCGATTACAATTCATAAGAGCCAAGGCTCAGAATTCCCTGTCGTTGTCATGCCACTTGCGATGCAGCAATATTTACTACTTCAGAGAAACCTGCTTTACACGGGCTTAACCCGGGGGCGCAGGCTCGTTGTACTGATCGGACAAAAAAAAGCATTAGTCACTGCCGTGCATAATCAATCGACACGTCAACGCTACGGCGGACTATTAAGCCGCTTAGCTGGAGCTTGCCTATGTTGAAGCTTGGCAAAATCAGTAATGATGCTATGTTTCCGGCATGAAACAGAAAAAAGCATCGCCAAAAAAATCAGTAAAGGCTGTTAAAAAAACAGTGGCAAAAGCCCTTCCTGCCGTTTCAAAAAAAGAAGTTAAGAAAACTGTTCTAAAAAAAGAAACTAAGAAAGCTATTCTAAAAAAAGAAGTTGCCAAAACTGTTCCAAAAAAAGTTACTGCCAAGCAAATCAAAACGCCAAGTAAACCAATCGAGGATACCCTTGCTAAAGAAGCATTAAAGCTTGTTGATAAAGCCTCAACCCTTCTCCGCTCGGGCATTAAAAATTCTCATAAGACAACGACCTCTGCTCGCCAGCGCACTCACAAAGAAGCTCATGCCCTGCTTGGAAAAGCTACACGTCATCTCGACGATGCGCTAAAAACCAGTCCACCCGTCAAAATAAGTTAACTTATTGTTTTGTAAGTTATTATCTTAACAAATTTCTTGAAGAATCCCTAAGAAAACAGTACTATAAGGCAATAAACCTTAAGGATTT
>JBIRBD010000126.1:0-6104 GCA_044326465.1 Chthoniobacterales bacterium | reverse complement strand
ATTTATCAAGACCTAAGTTTTGCTCTTCACAAAACCTCAAGAGAGCACCCTTAGTAAGGGGCCTCCCTGCTTCTGCTTTCTCTTTAAAATGTAGATCAAATGCTATAACAGCTTCATTTCCATATTCTTTTTGTATGTCATTCCCTACTTTTTTATAAGTTGCGTTATTAGTTTCTACTTGCTTTTCTGATCTAAAGGCTGCTCTGAAAAACATGGTTATATTAGCTAACAGACCTGTTGGTTTATTACTAGTGCTGGTATAGGAAAAACCATCACCATTAGCTGTTGTAATTTCTGCAGTATTATCCCAATTAGGTGACGTAAATATCTCATGCAAGTTGGAGGCCTTTAGTTCATTCATAAAAATCCCTTCTTTTTATTTGGTTTTAGTTGTTTAAAAACAACCCCCTAAGCACCTTGCCCAGGAGCAGCTTGTTCTTCAGGAGCGACTTCTTCAACGGCGGCCTCCCCACTTTTTTGCAAAATGAGCTGCCACTGTTGTGTAACCTCTACGAATTTCTCAACGAGGTTAACAAATTCATTTCCTTCGAGGCTGGAGACGGGTGCCTGGTAAGCGAAGTAGACGGTTTGAATTTCTGGGCGAGCGCTTAGCGTACCACCAGCGGTGGCAGCCCAGAGGAAATTGGCTTGCGCGATTTTTTTGAGCACCTCGAGTTCATCTTTTTGTTCGTAAACACCAATCTGAGCAAAAAGTTCAACGACGTTAGTCTCTTCTTTAAAATTGATTGTTACGGTCAGACCATCTTTTAACTCAAGATCCAACTGCGTTGAAGGGAGTGGATAGGGAAACTCTGGAAGATTGCAATGAGCGCGCAAGGCTTCTAATAAGGAAAGATAAGGAGTGGCCATAGGAAAGTCTAAATTGGTTGTTTTAGTTAAAGGTGATTTTCTATTCCAAGGCGTTCAGGAATATTCTCCTGACATCAATTGTCAACTTTTTTCAAACCTCTCCTGCCCTCACTTATCATAGGCGCACACGCCTATGTTTCCTATGCATTACGCATGAAACTCTGCTTTTATTTTTCAAACACCGCGTCAATGTTGGCAGCATCGATGAGTTTTTCACCCCAAGCAACGAGTGTTTCGCTATCAGCATCATTGATGAGATGAAGGTGCTGTGCGGTAACATCATGAGGAAAGCGACGTCTTATTTGTTTATCAAGCATTGATCGAAATCCATCCTGGCGACCTTCTTGACGACCTTCTTGACGACCTGTTTGAAAACCAACTTGCCTGCCTTCTTCAATAAATGCTTGTGCGATAGTCATAATCTCTTTTTGAGCTATTGGTGATAGATGTCTTTTAAATTCTCTGAGAATCTCGTTACTGGAAGCTCCTTCTTTATTTGCTTGAAAAAGATAGTAGGCTCCTGCGTCAAGCAGGTCAATATTTGTTGCCTCTACCAAGGGAAGAAGATCCGCTATTTTTTTAATAAAGGCAACAGGGTCTTGGGTGTCAATATGCTTGAGCAGCATTTCAATCATTCCAAGAATAGGATCTTCTTTTAATTTTTTATCTTCAATTTGCGTTAGATCGACGAGTTGAAATGAATTTAAAAAAATCTCGCGAGCCAATTCAGCATGTTTGAATTTTTTAAAAAATTTGTTTTCTGCCGAATAAGGCCTCTTGCCGTTGTAAAGAACAGATGAATAAACCAAGGGATAATCATCGTTTTTATTTTTTCCTAAATGCATTTCAATAATGCTAAGAGTATATCTTAACATGCGCAGAGGCATCAACGGATCTACTTTCCTTTGGTGTTCAATGAGGAAATAAACAGGACTTTCTTTTTCCTCAACAATCATTTTAGCTTTGTAGAGAATATCAGTTCTTGACTCATGAAACCATCCGTCAATGAATGTTCCGTGAATCAGCTGCAGTGAGGCTGGCTGAATCATTGCAACAATAGGAGAATGAATATGCCGTTGAATAAATCTCCAGGCCACATCTGGCATGCTCATGATTTTTCTAAAAAATAAATCATGGGGAGTACACTTTTTTTGAAAATTTTTTTTAATCATCCTTTTCTTACCATCAGAAAAAACGTCTTAAGTCGAGTAAATTGCTAGTTATCAACAAATTTTAAAATTTAATAGCTTTTTTTAAAAATTTTTTGTGCTCTTTGCACCCTTTACGGCTATTTATATTTTCCGCTCATGTTCCTCTTTTTTATAAAAAGTTTTCTTATCGGCCTAGCCGTTGCCGCGCCAGTGGGACCGATTGGCCTCCTCTGCATTCAACGCTCTTTGCGTAGTGGCTTTAACATCGGCTTCATGACAGGACTAGGAGCTGCGACCGCAGACACCCTTTATGGCATCATCGCAGCTTTTGGCTTAACAGCGTTGTCCTCGCTTTTAATTTTGCATCAAACACTGGTTCATAGTGTTGGCGCTCTTTTTCTTTTTGGATTTGGACTAAAATTAATTTTTACAAAGCATCACGCTGATCCTGAAAAAGCGAGCCTCGACCAATCGCTCTGGCACGCGTATGGAACAACGTTTTTTTTAACACTCATGAATCCGATGACCATCTTCTCCTTTATGGCCATCTTTGCAGCTCTTGGCCTTGGCACCCACCATCACCATTATTTCCATGCCTCTATATTAGTATTGGGGATTTTTTGCGGCTCAGCTTTCTGGTGGCTTTCACTCAGCAGCGGGGTCGCCTATATTTTGCACCATCGTATTAACGATTCTTCGATGATCCTTATCGATAAATTTTCTGGAGGACTCATGATGCTCTTTGGAATTATTGCCCTTTGGTATTAAATCGCTTCGCGATAGTTTAATAAAAGAAAGCATCACTACAACTTCTGTCATTCCCGCGGAGGCAGGAACCCAGGCCATTGTAGAGCTGAAGCCGA
The DNA here is from genome assembly GCA_044326465.1 of Chthoniobacterales bacterium. Classification (GTDB taxonomy): domain Bacteria; phylum Verrucomicrobiota; class Verrucomicrobiia; order Chthoniobacterales; family UBA6821; genus CAIWMF01. Next base: position 3,220 of record JBIRBD010000126.1, on the reverse strand, counting down.
GAAGATTCATTACAAGCGGCGCTTTGCGACAAGCTGGTATGAAATACGCGGGTTAAATTGCTGTTCTAATTTTCGTGTAGTTTTTGGCACTTCAACTTAAACTTCCAACTTTAACTAATTTCTCATGCCCACCGACCTAACTACCCTGGATGCCTCAGCACTCACTGAACGACTCAGTGCATTGCGGAGGTTTCTTTGACGCTCCTAAATTAACCGAAGAATTAACGGCCATCGAGGCGCGCATGAGTGCGTCTGATTTTTGGGATAATCGTGAAAATGCACAACGCGATGTAGAACGTATTTCTATGCTCCGTGCAAAACTCACACCACTCTCACTCTTAGAGCAACGTGCTAGCGACCTCGAGTTGCTTAAAGCCATGGCTGAAGAGGAGACTATTCCTACCCAAAAAGAAGTTGCTGCTTGCGAAGTTGAAAAAGAATTTAAGACCCTGACGCAGGAGATTGAAAAATTTGAAATCATGCAGCTCCTCTCTGGGGAGTTTGACAAAGCGGATGCTTTTTTAACCATCCATGCGGGTGCGGGTGGAACCGAATCATGCGACTGGGCCGAGATGCTCTTGCGGATGTATCAACGCTGGATGGAACGTTCTCATTACACTTCCAAGATCATCGATATTCAAGAAGGGGAGGAGGCTGGCATCAAATCGATCACCCTTCATGTGCATGGCGATCATGCTTTTGGGTATCTACAGACAGAATGTGGCGTGCATCGGTTGGTCCGTATTTCACCTTTTGATTCCGCTAAACGTCGTCATACATCGTTTGCGAGTATTGATGTGACCCCTGAAATCGAAGATGCGCCGATTGAAATTGATGAAAAAGATATTCGCATCGACACCTATCGTGCGGGTGGAAAAGGTGGACAAAACGTTAACAAAGTCGAAACAGCTGTTCGCATGACCCATCTACCCACAGGCCTCGTCGTGGCTTGCCAGGCTGAACGGAGCCAATTAAAAAATCGCCACCTCGCGCTGAAAATGTTGAAGGCAAAAATTTATCAACGTGAGGCCGACAAAAAACGTGCAGAACTCGACCGCCAATATGGTGAAAAAGGAGAAATCGCCTGGGGGAGCCAGATCCGCTCCTATGTTTTCCAACCCTACCAAATGGTAAAAGATCACCGCACTGGAATTCAGACAAGCAACGTCCAGGAAGTGATGGATGGTAACCTCGATGCCTTTATTGAGGCAAAGCTGCGAGGTGTAACTGATAAAAGCTGAGGAGGTGAGCCCCAATGCCGTCAACTTAAGCATTCACGTTTTTTAAGTGACGGCAAGGGGTACAGGTGACAGGAGTTCAGCCTACAGGTAAGCAGGCCTACGGCAAAAAGAACAAAATTTATTCAAAACATTCCTTTTAAAATTATCTCACCCCCTCAACATTTTCCTCAACCTCTCAACCTCTCACATAATGTCTTCTCATCTGCGCGACTACCACTACGATCTGCCTCCTGAGCTTGTTGCAGCGCGACCGCTAGCTGATCGTACCGCATCGCGGATGCTGGTGTTGCATCGAAAGAGTGGGGAAATCGAACATCGCCTATTTACCGATTTTCCTAACTACGTCAGGTCTAATGATCTTGTTGTGCTCAACGATAGCAAAGTTATTCCAGCACGTCTTTACGATGCATTAGGAAAAATTGAAATCTTACTTCTCGAAAAAAAAGATCCTCTTCATTGGATCGCGATGGTTCGCCCTGGTCGTAAGATGAAGCTTGGAGCAACAATTTCTATTGCAGGCACAACAGCAATCGTGTGCGAAATTTTCACCGACGGCACACGGCTCTTAAAATTCGAAACAGCACCTGATCTAAAACGTCACGGGCGAATGCCGATTCCACCTTACTTCAAGCGTGATGCCGATGAGGAGGATCGTCTCCGTTATCAAACAACCTTCGCCCGCGAAGAGGGCTCCGTCGCTGCGCCAACAGCAGGCTTGCATTTTACACCAGAAATTTTAGAAAAAATCTCCCATGCTTTTTTAACATTGCATGTCGGTGCTGGAACTTTTTTACCAGTAAAAAATGATGACCTCTCGATGCATCAAATGCACCAAGAGCGTTATAGCATCAGTGAGCAAACAGCCTACTGCCTTAATCAAAGGCTCATGAAACGGCCTTCTGGAGGTAGGGTCATTGCTGTGGGAACAACATCCTCGCGGGTTCTCGAATCACAACCTCTTGGAAAAATTAATGCGATAACAGGCTCTACCGATATTTTCATTCGCCCTCCTTATCAGTTTAAAAACGTAGATGCCTTACTTACGAATTTTCATTTTCCTGCATCGACGCTACTCATGCTCGTCAGCGCCATGGCAGGACGTGAACTCATACTTGAGACCTACAACATTGCCGTTCAGGAAAAATATCGCTTTTTTAGTTATGGGGATTGCATGTTGATTCTGTGAGTTTTCGGTAATCGTAACGTGGTGGTTACGAATTTCGTTATTCAAACTTAAACAGCTGCAAAGCCGCTAGCGCCCGTGCGCGATGGCTCATCGAATTTTTTAATTCAGGAGGCAATTCTCCAAAAGTTTTATCGTACCCAAGTGGCATAAAAATCGGATCGTAACCAAAGCCCCCCTCCCCACTGATCTCCGTTGTAAGCAAGCCTTCCACGCTACCATCAAAAACAGCCACCGTCACACACCCCTGCGCGAGCGCAAGCACGCAGCGGAAGCGAGCGGTGCGTTGTTCGAAGGCAACACCTTTCATTTTTTCTAAAACAAGTTCTGTATTTCGAAGATCAGTAGAGTTCGGACCGGCATAACGAGCTGAATAAATTCCTGGTTCTCCACCAAGCGCATCAACTTCTAAGCCAGAATCATCGGCAAGAACAAAACCTCCGACATAGTCTGAAATCGCTTCCGCCTTCAGTCGCGCATTTGCTTCAAAAGTTTTTCCTGTTTCTTCTACCTCGGGTAACCCTGGCACCTGCGTGGCATCAGTCACAATGACTGATGAACCGAGAATGGTTTGAATTTCGGAAGTCTTGTGGCGATTCCGTGTTGCGAGAAAAAGGGAAGTGGTCATAAAAAGAAAATAATCCTAAAACAACGTTGATAAAATAGGATTTTTTAAAAATAAATCTTTCGAACAAAAACAACCAACAACCAACAACAAACAACAAAAAACCAACACCAGAAAAACAACAACAAAAACACAAAAACTTAGTAATATTCTTATTCGCAATACCTATAT
>JBIRBD010000053.1:0-11870 GCA_044326465.1 Chthoniobacterales bacterium | reverse complement strand
AATTGTTAAAGTAATTTTTTGGCGATGTTGTTCCCAAAAAATTTCGAAAAGTGGAGGTGTTGTAATCGGTGAATCGGTGAGCATGGGATGAGCCACTTACGTGGCTGTTGAAAGGTTGAAGAGTTGAAATGTTGAAAGGTTGAAGAGTTGAAATGTTGAAAGGGGTAGAAGCATCAAGTTTTATCAGGCTCATTAATTTCAGCCAGATTTTTTTCGTCCGCTAATTTTTTAAGGAAAGATTCTAAATTTTGAAATTCATTTTAGCTAACACACTCAGTTCAGATATTTTCAAACATTTCAACGCTTCAACTTCGGGATTCATATTTTCGGCAAGCGTTCTTCCACAATTTCGCAGAGCACGTGAAGAAGAAATTTTTGTGCTTCTTGAATGCGTGCCGTGACATGACCAGGCATCATCATTTCAATATCAGCAATTCCTGTTGTAAAGCCCCCCGTTTTTCCAAGAAAGGCGATCGTTGTTAGACCAATCCGCTTTGCTTCTTCTAGCGCCAAAAGGACGTTACGCGATTTGCCACTCGTGCTAAGGACAACAAGAACGTCTCCTTTTTTGCCAAAGGCTGTGATTTGACGTTCAAATAAATGATCAAAATGATAATCGTTACCGATCGCTGTCATAAGGCCAGCATCAATGGTCAAGGCCATCGCAGGATAAGGACGTCGATCATCACAAAAACGGCAGGTGAACTCTGTTGCAATATGAGCGCTGTCGCTTGCACTCCCCCCATTGCCACAAAACAGTAACTTGTGACCATTTAATAAGGCATCACCAACAGCTGTAGCTGCTTTTTCCAATAATGGAGCAAGAGGCCTGAGGTTTTCAAATGTCGCAATGGCATCAGCGAGAGAGTTTTTAAAATGTTCGTGTTTCATGCTTTCAATGGCAAAGAGAGAGAATAGCCACAAAGGAGACAAAGAAAACACAAAGATTTTTTTCTCTCGCGGTTCTTTGTGGCTAATTCATTATCTGCTATTTAATTTATAGACCACATTAAAAATGAACAACCAATCACGAAGTTCATCATCTATAAAAAACGATCATGCCCAAGCAGAAGCACTGTTGGGATTTACATGGTCGTTGCCTGATGCTTTTTTTAAGAACATGTTTTCACAGTCTACTGAAGACTGCGAAGAGCTTCGTCGCGCCGGTGCTCGGAGCATCGAGGACCTCATGTACACTCAGCTCCTGTGCGCCGTCGCTCCTTGCCCTTCATCAGCCTCAGCGAATGTGGGGCAGGTTATATAGCTTGGCAGTATAGGCAAGAGGTTAGAGCGCGTTGTAAGTGCTGAAAATAAGTCGTATTTGAGTTGCGAAGAATGTAGTAAAAGTCAAGCGCCGTCACAGCTTTGATTTAACTAAAAACGTGAATGAAAATGAAAAATTTGACGCAATATAGTCGGCCTGAAGCTGTTCGTTCTAAAGCCTCACTAACCGTGCAGGTTAGCCACGGCTTCATAACAACCAGCTTCCGATCCAACTCCTTACGCCAACTTTCTCATTTTCATTCACGTTTTTAGTAAAAAACCCTTCATGCTCTCGAATAATGAAAAACCAATCTCTCAGAAATTTTTTTCTCCTGTTACTACCTGTTAGTAGCTTTCTCGCACACGCGCACGCACAAGTCCAGACGCATGCGTTCCCGCAGATGGAGACGATCCCCTACGTCGTCACTGCAAGTGACTACGCTGATTTTTTAGATTCCGTCGCAGCCGAGAGCGATCCGAATCATCTCTATAATGATGCAATGTCTACCGACCCAGAGGTAACCTGCATCGCACGCGTAGGCGCGCCCGGGCGATGGCACTACGAAGTGATCGCAGGCAAAGAAAATTACCCCATTCACTATGTTAACAGGCTACAGGCAGGAATCAGCTGCGCTGATAGATTGCAGGTTTCTTCTTCTGCCACTTCAACTTCTAACTTCAATGCTCACATCAAAGAGGTGAGCAGTCTGCAGCAAGATGAACCCGATCGTTTTTTAACATGCGATAAAGACTTGTTCGAGATAGAGACTCCTTCAGTAACATTGACGTTAGCTATAGCTCCTATCTCCCAATCCACTTCCTTGCCAACGTTAGAAGAAGTTGGAGGAGTCGTCGGACTTCTTGGGCTGGTGGCTTTATGCCCAGAGTTGATCACTCTTCAGGATTTCAGAGAAGCTGCTGTTACTCATCTACCAGAACAACGTCTCATTGTTAGCGGTGAAGGAGAAAATGCCAGGATTCAGCCAGAAAATAGTGTTGGGAACAGATCTGAAAGGAATAGATCTGAAAATTTAGAGGTTGCTGAACGCCTCATAGCTACACTTGAATCTAAATATCCAGGAGTGAACGTTAAGGAGATTGTGGATACTGCTCTTCCTAAAACAGGCGCCATTATAAAATTAAGACCTGATCTGACGAGCGCTAAGCTCAATGAAATTCTTACTGCCGCTGACCGCACTAGAGATGAAAGAATAGCTGCTGAACAAGCAGCAGCAGCACAACCCAAACCTACCAGAGGAAATGACAATAAGGCAATGGATAGAAGGCCTTGGTTAGAGAGTTGTGAGATTTTTAAGAATCAATTCAACAGTCTGGTGACAAAGAATATAGGGAATCTAGGGGAGAGCATGAAAAGTGCAACTGGCCTAGTGGAGTCTCTAGTAAGGCCTTATTTTTCCACCTCTAGGCAACAAGCTGATGATATAATGAACAAAGTCCAATCTGCAGAACAAAAATACGTTGTGATCGAAGGTCTTATTTCTGAGTTCGTCAGTAAAGAGAGGAAACCTTCTGAAGAGTTGTTGCCAGGTGATTTGGAAAAGCATTATGCAACAGCAGAGGAGCTTTACGATCAAGCTTGGGAGGCTCATCAAAAGTATGAGTTATGCTTACAAAAAATAAGATGTGAAGAAATTTATTTATTGTTGTTTCGTAAATTATTAGAAAAAGAGATTAAAAGATTGAATGAACCAGGAGGTGGAATGAGAGAGAGTCTTTTATTTAAAAAATGTGACGAGATTATTGCTGCGATACAAAAAGAAATTGGTAATCCTTCTGTTTCTGGTGACTCTCTTGAAGCTATTGTAGATAAAGCTATTTCTAATACTTTGGGTAGCGCTGCATGTGGTGTGACAAGCTCTATTGAACTTCCTAATTTATCATTGAAGGTAGGAGCGGCCGCTTTGTTTTATGCGATAAAGCATATATACCAAAAGTTTAATGAAATCCCAAAAAACGCACTAGAAGAAGCAATAGAAGAGAAGATTGAGGAGCTTAATCGTCTTAGAAAGATCTCTGCTGAACTCCTTGATAAGGCTCTCGCATTAGGAAACGCCGCTGAGAAAGAAAATACACTCGCTACAGGTAACGAATCTTACCGTAACTATAAAGAGATAGTTAAAAAAGGAGATCTCTTGGCAACAATGGATGCTGCAAAAGCTATTAAACCTCCTCCTTACCATGATGTTAATCAATGGAAAGAATGGGCGGAGCGTCTTGCTTGCTCAAGTCAGAATAAAGAGTCCCTTCCTGCTTCTACTATTGCTAGGATGAGCGCGACGGAGTCTGACCGCATACCCAATTTCATAAGTGATTCTTGGCATAGGCGTATTGATGATTCAGAGGCGCTCATTGAAACTTTCTTAAAGAGAGGAGAGGATGATAGAAAAAATTGGGAGGAAGCTCAAAAAGTCCAAGATGCATTCAAAGAAGCTATTGAAGAATTTTATAAATCAGAGAATAATTTTAATAATGCTAAGAAAGAATATGAAGCTTTGGACAAAAATGGGAGAAAAGCAGCATTGGGTTGCCTGCAGGGTGTTGAGGATGTCTTTAGTAAAGCAAAAACAAACTTGGAAAAGCAAAACCAGATTGTTGAAACAAATGAGCTTATAGTTGCCGCTCAAAATGAGAATAAGAAATTGATTAGCCTAGTGGCTAAAGAATTAAACCTCACTCAAGATGAAGATGAGGAAGGCAAATGGATTAGCCTAGCTAAGGAGAATGACAGGTTGATTGGCGAAAGTAAGGACCGCGCTAAAGCTAAGAATGAAAGATGGATTTACCGAGCTGAGAAGCGCGCTGAAGCTGATCGTGAGGCTTGGAAGACAGTATTCCCCGAGGGATCATTTGAGGATGCATGGACTAAAGCTATGGATCTTTGTGCTGCAGCTAGCTCTGATTGGAGAGCCCAATCTAATAATATTAAAGAAGCTTTTATGAAAGCTTCGCAATTTGCCCACAATGCCGAGATGGAAAGTAAAGATGCTCTTGAGACTGTAGAAGATGCCTTATTTCAAACTCCTGAAAAAGATAAGGAGCGGAGAGTTGCTTTGGCTAGCCATATTGATAAGGCCCAAAAGACCATAGCCAAGTGGAATCAAAAGGCAACTCAAGCTAAAAGAAATGCTGATGACGCTAAAAATCCTAAAGCTGCTCAGGTTAAAAAGCTTTTTCATGAAATTAATGATGAATGGGAGGCTCTTATTAAAGTTGCTGAGAGCTATGCAGAGAATCCTAATAGCAGCGATTTTTGGGATTTTTATCGGTCTAATATGATGGCTTCTTATAAATATTCATCATCTTTGTTTTCTAAGCATAGCGCTCTTGTTACTGCCGCTAGCGATCATTCCTTTTTCAAAAAATTATCTATCGCTACTCATAAATCATATACTGCTCGTTATAACGCCTTCAGAACTGCTGAAACTTGGGGTGTTCATTCGGGTCCAGGAAGTCATACTGTTTATGCTAAGAGAACCGTAGATGCTGCTAATCAGGTTGAAGCTGCTGTTAAAAAGCTTGCTGATACCATTTGGCACGATGATGCGAAACGTATTGAAGAAACGGCTATGATGGTTGCGAAGTTTGCTCAGAAAGCAGAGGAGGAGTTTTCAAAAAAATAAAAATCATATTGCTTCTAATTACCACTTCCAAGAGCCCTAAGAAAAATCAATCCACCAAAAAATGCAAAAAGCTCAGAACGCCAAAAGAGCCAAGCGAAGGCTAAAGAGGAGAGGCCAGAACAAGGTTTTCAAGGAACCAAAATCCTCGTTTTGGGCAAGGATGAGAGAGAAAAAGGCTTTAGAAAGAAGGAAGATAATAGAACAAATCACACCCTATCCTGATATCTATGAAATGTTTGAAGGTATGGGTTTCAGCGATTTTGTTCTACTTGGCATTGTTGAAGAGGTTGGTGCTTCGATGAAGGCATTAGAAAAAGATCATGCGAGCTTTTTGGAAGGTGAGATAGAAGAGGATGAGATACCGTTTTAGGAGAATAGTTAGGCACCGCTTATCAGTCTTGCCCAGCAGTTGCTTTTGTGATAGAGAAAAGGCCTCTGAAAGCTAAAAATCAATGAGATAGGCGAAAAAACCTATTGCATTGCAATATATTTAATCACTATCATCATAGTGATTTATGGAAAAAGTCGAAAACAAGATCTCACTCGCGAAGAAGAAAACAGTCTCCGAAAAATTGCGGACGAAATCCGAAATTCTCGCAGTGCTTGATGAAATGGAGTTCCGTGGTGATGAACTTGTCGCTGCTGCGCAGGGCATCGCCGATGTCGTGAGTGGAAGAAAGAAAACTACGTTGCGGACTTTCCAGCATGCAGCAAATCCTGAAATGAAACCGGAAGAAATTTCCTTTATTCGTAGTGAGCTCAATATGAGTCAGGCTGTCTTTGCTTCTTTTCTTGGCGTCAGGCCAGCGAGTGTGATGAGCTGGGAATATGGAACGAGGCAGCCATCAGGTGCTGTCAGAAAATTGCTATCAATCGCGCGAAAAAACCCAAAGATTCTCATCGAGGCTTAGGTATTTAATCCCTTCTATCATTGTATGATTGATTGTCATAGGAAAGCTCAGGCATCTTTGCAATTGTGCGCAAAGAATTAAACTCTCCTGTTTCTACGAGTCACGAACAAGCAGCTATAACCCCTGTTTTTCTGGGTTGGAATCGGCCATGGCTCTATCAGCTTGTCGATTATTTATTTAACGAGCACCAGCAAAGCCAGTCTGTGTCTTCTTCTCAAAAACAGCCAGCAGACTTTTCTGATACGGTTGTTATCCTTCCAGGTAGTCGTGCAGGACGCAGGCTCTTGGAATTACTTGCAATAGCGGCTGAAGAAAAGTCATTCATACTCATTCCGCCCCGCATTGTAACATTGCGTGAGGCAGTACCATTGCTTTTAGAGTCTAAAATGCCGCCTGAAGCAGGAGCATTGACAAGTCATCTTGCATGGCGCAGAGCGATGGAGCAACTGCCGCCCACGTTGCTTGCAGATATCCAGCAATTTCCAACGATATTAAATTCTGAAGAAAATAAAGCAGCATCACATCGTCTCGCTGCTCTTGTAGAAAAAACAGCTAGTGAACTTGGAAGCGCGGAGCTTGATTTTAGTGATATCGCTGCACGCATCGGTGAGCTTCGACCTGATTTTGCCGATCGTGAAGAAGCACGGTGGCAAGCCTTGGCTCAGGTGCAGAAAAACTATCGCAGAATTCTTGCTTCATGGAATCTCATGGATGTAACAGACTCACTGCGTCAACGTATTGCGCATGGCGTCATGCAAAAGTCGTCTCGTGTCGTTGCCTGTGCTGTTGTTGATTATGCACCGCTCTTTGATTCTTTTTTTAAAAAAATCAAGCCAACGATTCTCATTAATGCTCCTAAAGACCATTCTGTGGGTTTTGATGGGCAAGGAAAACTGATTCCCTCTTATTGGCACCAGCATCCTGCTTCGCTTAAAGACGAGCAAATCATTCCGTGCGAACGAAGCGATGATCAAGCGGCAATCATTGTTCAAAAAATTTCTGTTTATAGGCAACAGGTTCAAAGTTCGAATGCGACAAAATACAAACGATTACCAACGAACTGCTTCATTGAAAAACAAAGTTTATCAAATCTCATCACTGTCGCTGTGCCAGATTATGAGGCTCTGCCTGTGCTGCGTGAGGCAATGGCTGCTGCCAATATTAAAACACGCTGGAGTGGGGGGAGGGCTTTTCGAGGAGGACGTTTTTTTCATTTGCTTCAAGCGGTGGCTGATTTCATCGATCGCTCTTTACATGAGGCGCCATCACTTAAAGCAGTTGCGACATTACTGAGGCATCCTGATATTAGCATTCATTTTTCTAATGCCGAAAAACTCATCGAGCGACTCGATTTTTTTGAACGGGAGCATCTCCCTCAATTTTTGGAGCAAGAGAGGCTTTTATTATTCAAAAAAAATGAAGAGTTGGCGGTATTGTTACCTCAGCTTGAAAAGCTCCTTCCTCTATCATCGGTTTCAGAGCCTCTTGTTAAAAGTATTGCACGTCTTCGTGATTTTTTATTGCGTGTTATTGGAAAGAGAACGATTCGTAGCAGTGATCCTGAAGAACATTACTTTCTCGGCTGTTTAGAAAAATGGATAAGTCTCATGGAAGAAGTAGAGGAGCTTTCGAATAATACGAGCATGAATCTGCCAAGTGCAGAGCTTATCAAATTATTGCTCTCATTTTTAAGCGACGAAGAAATCCCAGGACGTGAAGAAGCTGATGCCATCGAGCTTCTCGGCTGGCTAGAGTTAGCAGCTGATGATGCGCCCATAGCAATTATTTCTTCTTTTCATGAAGGTGCTATTCCTCGAGCTTCTAGAGAAGACCCCCTCTTGAATGAAGGGCTGCGAAAGGCTTTGAGGCTTGCAAATAAAAGCGACCTCCTGGCGCGCGATCATTACTTGCTCCACACGATTATTGAAGCGCGAAAAAATTCAGGCACTCTGATCACCCTCGCTCCACGCTACAATGGTCGCGGAGAGCCTGTAAGACCAAGTCGCTTGTTATTGCTTGGCTGCTCTAAAGAAAACTTACCAGCGCGCGTTCTTTCTTTAACGCAGCGGCAACAAAGTATAACGGGAAAAAAACGATCTGGTGGCAGTCGTTATTCTGCTTTTCTAGGTCGTCCAGTGGGTCAAGAAATGGTAGATCGTTTGCCGATCACCTCGCTGCGCACCTACTTGCAATCGCCACGGCTTTTTTATTTAAAGCATATTTTAAAACTTCAAGAAATTGAGGATGCTCCGCTCGAAATGAATGCACGGCAGTTTGGGACATTGATTCATGCAGTCCTTGGTGCTTTTGGAGATGAGAAGAAAATTGCCGATGAAAGCGATCCAGAAAAAATTAATTCATGGGTTCAAAAACAACTAATGAAGCTGACAGAGCGACACTTTGGAGAATATCCGCAATTTCCTGTTTGGTCACAAATTGAGGAGATCGCACGTACGTTATCAGGCTTTGCAACAGCTCAAGCAGCGCATTGCCAAGCAGGCTGGAAAATTGTAGCGGTAGAAAACTCACTTTCTCTAGGAGTACGCTTGGAAGAAAAAATAACGCTCCGTGATGGACGGTTTCTTTTTTTACAGGGGCGCATCGATCGAGTCGACTGGCATCCAGAGCGAGAACGCTGGATGATTATCGATTACAAAACATCCAGCCGTCGTGATTGGCAGCTAAGAACCCCTGATAAAGAGCATTTTCAGAACCTGTTTTCACAGTCTACTGAAGGCTGCAAAGAACTTCGTAGCGCGGTACGTTATTCCCGCGAAGGCGGGAATCGGAGCATCACGGACGTTAGTCCACTCAGCTCCTGTGCGCCGTCGGCTCCTTGCTCTTCATCAGCCTCAGCGACTGTGAAGGCAGGTTCTCAGAAGCGAGGGGAAGAGATTATTTGGCATGATTTACAATTGCCTCTCTATTTAAAACTTATTCATCATCTCGAAGCGGTCAAAAACTCAGGCTTGCCACAACCAACAATTAAAAATACAGACCTCTGCTATTTTCAATTGCCACTTAATCCTGAGCGTGCTGCAGTAACGGAAACGTTTGATTATGAAATGATTGAACCAGCATGGAATGAGACTCAGCGCGTGGTAGGAGAAATTTTAAATCATAACTTTGAAGAAATCGGAGATGTTGATTTTGCAACCATGCCGACATTTGCTGCGCTTTGCGGGATTGCCGCGATTTGAGAAAAAGATAGTGATCTCTCTCTGCGTTGTGGCTATTTCTCGAATTTCTTTTCTTTCATCTGACGTTTTTCGCTAAAAAAATTTCTTAAGAGATCACCACATTCTTTTTCTCGTAAGCCAGAGGTAATGAGGCAGCGATGGTTGAGGTTGGGCATTTGCAAAAGATTAATGAATCCTCCCGCTGCTCCTCCTTGTGGATCGCGACATCCAAAAATCACACGTCGCAGGCGCGCATTAACTAAGGCGCCAGCGCACATCGGACATGGTTCTTTGGTGACATAAAGATCACAATCAACGAGACGCCAGTCCCCAAGGGCATTCTCAGCCTGTGTGATCGCTAAAATTTCTGCGTGAGCCGTGGCATCATTGAGCGTTTCAACCTGATTGAAAGCACGTGCAATAATACGTCCTTCGCGCACAACAACCGCCCCAATGGGCACCTCGTCAGCCTCATAAGCACGTACCGCTTGCCTGAGTGCCTGGCTCATAAAATAGTCGTCGCTAGTAAGGTCGATGCTTTCTGATAATTTATTCTGCTCCATGACTTGTGGTATAACTTCGTGGTTCAGGAAGATAGGCTTGAGAAATTTTTGCGCCAGGAAAATCGTGGGGATATTGATAGCCTTCGCCATGTCCAAAAGAGGAGGCTCCTGCGTAATGGCTATCACGTAAATGGGGAGGCACTGCTAAGGTGCGGCCTTGTTTGAGATCTTCTAAGGCTGCGTTAATGGCGGCATAAGCACTGTTGCTTTTGGGTGCGTTTGCCAAATAAATCGTAGCGTGTGCTAGCGTGATGCGTGCCTCTGGGAGGCCGATAAAATCAACAGCCTCTTTGGCTGCAATGGCAAGTGGTAGCGCCTGAGGATCGGCCAGGCCAACATCTTCACTTGCTAAAATCACAAGGCGACGTGCAAGAAAACGAGGATCTTCTCCCGCATGAAGCATCGTAGCGAGCCAGTAAATAGCAGCATCTGGATCGCTTCCGCGAATGCTTTTGATAAAAGCGCTGATGATGTCGTAGTGGGCATCGCCCGTGCCGTCGTAGACAACAGCTTTTTGTTGAATGCTTTCTTCTGCAATGGAATGTGTTATAAGAAGGCGTCCATTAGTTCCGAATTTTGTGGTGGTCGCCGCAATCTCAAGTGCATTAAGGCATTTACGGGCGTCGCCATCGCAGACCGTAGCGAGATGATGAGCAGCTTTTTTTTCAAGATCAATGGGCAGTTTTCCAAGACCACGTTCTTCATCAGCTACAGCCTTGTATTGTAGTGCGATTAAATCATCGATGCAAAGTGGTTCTAATTTGAAAATCTGTGAGCGCGAAAGAAGGGGCGCAATGATCGAGAAAAAAGGATTTTGAGTCGTTGCACCAATAAGACGAAATGTTCCGCGCTCCACATCGGGAAGCAAGGCATCTTGTTGCGCTTTGTTAAAACGATGAATTTCATCCACAAAGAGAATTGTTTTTTTCCCCAGGCGAGACTGTTGTAGAGCCATGGTAATGGCTTTACGAAGATCGGTCACCGAGCCATTCACGCCGCTCAGTTCGATAAAATGACTCTTCGTGCGTTGCGCGATCACGCGGGCAAGGCTTGTTTTACCCGTGCCTGGCGGGCCATAAAAAACCATCGAAGAAATGCGATCGCTCTCCACAGCACGGCGCAAGAGTTTTCCTGGAGCGAGAAGATGTTGCTGTCCACTATATTCTTCAAGGGTGCGAGGGCGCATGCGGGTGGCAAGCGGAGCATCGAGAAGGAGCCTGTTTTCGGTTGTTAAAATTTCGGCGCTCTGAAAAAGGTCGTCCATGAGGAAAAGAGTATGGGGTAAAGTAATGAGTGGCGAGTAGCGGGAGGCGAGTATGTTTTATCCAAGCTCAACTTATAACATAGCGGTTTCATGAAAAACGTTAATTTAGCTCATTTATAAGCGTACGATTTTTTTCAAAATGATTTTTCAATAATGAGCATACACGCCACTCGTTACACGCCACTCGTTACTGCTGCGATGGTAATATGAGTAAGCAAATCAAAAAAATATTCGTCAAACATCGGTACTTTTTGGACAGACTCTATATACTGCCAGCATGGAAACCATTCTTGTTGCCGTTGATCTTAGTGAAGCTACTCATGAAGTTATTAAAATTGGAGGAGAACTTGCCAAGTCGCTAGGGGCGAATGTTGTTCTTTTGTACGTTGTACAACCAGTCAATTCTTCAGTCCCGATTGGCTCAGCTATGGATATTGTTGCTTTGCCGGTTCCTTTTTCTAAAGAAGAATTAGAGGAGTTGGCATCACAACTTGAAAAAGCCGCTGCCCCACTAAAAGCCTCTGGAATTGAAGTTGAGACAGTGCTTAAAGAAGCGTTGCCTGTTGAAGAAATTAACAGGCAGGTGGCAGCCCATCATGTTGACATTATTGTTGTCGGCTCCCATGGACACGGAGCTCTCTATCATCTTTTTAATGGGAGCGTTGTCAACGCGCTGTTAAAAGAAGCTATAAAGCCTATTCTCGTTGTGCCAGTCAAAGCTGCTTCGCAAAGTAGCTAGGTTAAGTTTTGGAATAGGAATGAGCTTCGGCTTTTTGCGATCTGCACATTTAGTTTATCGGCATACGAGAGTGGAAACTGGTGTTCAGGCTCGCTGAGGCTGATGAAGGGCAAGGAGCGACGGCGCGCAGCAGCTGAGTGTATAGATCATACTCGATGATGCGAGCACCGGCACGACACAGCCCTTCGCAGCCTCAGTAGTCCACCCGTTAAAATAAGTTAACTTATTGTTTTGTAAGTTATTATCTTAATAAATTTCTTGAAGAATCCATAAGAAAACAGTACTATAAGGCAATAAACCTTAAGGATTT
>JBIRBD010000044.1:0-13036 GCA_044326465.1 Chthoniobacterales bacterium | reverse complement strand
GGCACAGCGGAGCATCAAGCGGTTTTTTGGACAGGTTATGTCGATGGTAATCAAACGTTAGCGATGTTGTTTTCCGAAAATAACAATAAAAAAACACTCGAGATGACAACAGGAGGTCGCTTTCTCGATGATCTCAATTTGTATGGAAGAGAGAGTACGATTTCCATTCGTTTGGCTGATGATCTTTTTGATCTGGCTTCCGAAAGATTTGCGAGAGGTGCTAGGGGCAAGATTAATGCCTTCCTTCCTAACGCAGAGCCGAGGGCTCATTCTGTGTTTAAGCGGATTGAAGAGCCGATATTAAAAAATAATCCCAACATTCAATTAACATGGCACATTAGACCGAAGTATGATTATTGGAGAACAGTAGCTCAACGCGAAGAGGAGAAAGAGATTCGGTTAGCTTTTCAAGAAGCCGCACGTGCTCAAAATCATACTGAGTCTGATTGGATACATGCCAGTAGTTTACTAGAACAAGCTTCAGACTCCCTCGGTCTGGCCTTTGAATCGACGAATAAGGCTATCAAAACAGCTCATCTTGACACGGCTGTTGCCCTATGGAAGGAGGCCATCGCCAAAGCCAGCGCGACTCAAGAGTTATGGAGCCAATCATTAACATCCTTTGAGCAGGTCAAGGAGCAGATTCCTGAAATGTTAAAAACCCATTTACCAAGATTATTAGCACATCTTAATGAGGAGAAAGTCTCTTGGCTGGCTGAAATAAAATGGAGAGAGCTTCGGCATGAAGCAGCCATTGCTGAGGCGCAGCAAGAGAAGATTGCAGCACTTTTAGCTTCTAACAATAGCACCTCTCTCAAGAGGGTTTTAGATGACACAGCTCCTATCATCACAACATGTGAACATGTTGCCGATGAGTGGAAGAGATCAGAAGAAGTAGTAGCAAGTTCAAGCGAAGCTGCAGCTCAAAAAGAAAAAGAATATAACAATCTTAAAAACACCGTGGCCTTCAGTCGTGCTAAAATAGAGTTTTCTAAGGCAGTCGCTGAAGTCATCGCCGCTTATAACAAAGCCGCTAACGCTACTGGGGAAAAAGAAAAAAACTCTAACAAGCTCAGAGAAGCACTCGAAGCTTATTGCGATGCTATTGGGGGATATCAACAGTTTTTACAACATGTAGAAAACAACGCTCCTGCTGAGTGGAACACAACACGTGGATGGAATGGCATTGCTACCGATTGGGAAAAAAATAAAAAAGAGGTTGAAGTAGCTCAAAGGAAAATGGCTTTAAAAACAGGAAGTTTCGGTACTAAAACCGAAGAAGATCAATCTCGTGGTGATCATGAAGGAGGCGACGCTGATTTTTTTCAAGATACTCAATCTTATGATAGAAAAGAGAAACATGAAGCTGATTTGGATGAACCAACAAAATGGGCCAATTTTTGGAAAAGCTTTAAGGAAGATAACCAACCTCTTGTGAATCAATTCTCAAAAGAAATGAATAAGTTGATCTTAGATATGACGGGAGGAAAAAGGCTGCCAGAAATAACAGAGCCTGCTAGTGCTGGTGTTTTGGAAGATACAAAATAAAACAAATGTTTACATGGCTCAATAAACAGGGTGTAGCCTCAGATGCAGGCTATATCTTACAGCGAATGCATCGTTTTTATTATCACTACTGCGAAGGAGATAAAATTCTTCAAGTCAATGTCGAACCTGGCGGAGACCATGAGGAGATCTTTTTTTCAGAAGTTCCTTGCTGGAATACATCTAGCCATTCGATCCCTATCGATCAACAAAAGCTAGAACAGATCAAAAAGAACATCACTGAGGCACTCACCTTTATGGGAATACGTCATATCTTCTAATTTTCTATTTCCGTAATGATCGTAGTTGCTCCATCCTCTGAGTCGTTGATGAACGACCAAAAAATCACTCTTGCATCAGTTCCTTACCTCAACGCCAAGCCTCTAACCTTCGGATTAGCAGAGGCTGGGGTGAACATTATAGAAGCTATTCCATCAGAGCTTTTGGAAATTTTTCAATCGGGTAACGTAGACGGAGCTCTGCTCTCAGCTTACGACGTGCTTCAGATGCCTGATCCAGAAATCGTCGATAACATTGCCATTGGATGTTGTGGCGAAGTTTATAGCGTTATCTTGGCTTATGAAGGAGAGGTGAAAAATATTCAACAAGTTGCGCTCGATCCCTGTTCTCATACTGGGAATAATCTTTTAAAAATTATTCTCACGGAATTTTACGGATTGCAGCCAGAATTTTTGATGCATGAAAAAATCGGCGATGCCTCGCTTCCTCGCTTAATTATTGGTGATCCAGCTATTGTTTTTCGGAAACAGGCTTCTTGTTCAGTTTTAGATTTAGGTGCAGAGTGGTATCGCTTTACAGGCTTGCCTTTTGTTTTTGCGCTTTGGTGTTTGAAAAATAGAGAGAGCAAAAAAGAAGTTAGCGGGCGTTTGCAAATGGCAAAAGAGCAGGGCCTGTGTGCGCGCCAGGAGATTGCGTTAACGCAACCTGATCCCCTATTTGCACTTGAGTATTTAACCGAGCATATCCGCTACGATCTAGGAAAAAAGGAGATAGCAGGGTTAGAGCTGTTTAAATCCCTTGCCAAATGTACCCGTTCTAAAGGGGCAATGGCGTCAACTTAAGAGCAAATGTATTGAATATATTCTGTTCATTTTGCCGTAGGCCTTACTTACCTGTCACCTGTACCCCTGTCACCTGTACCCCTTGCCGTCACTTAATCCTTAAGTTGACGACGTTAAACGGGTACTGCTTATTTTGTTTCAACCATCTCTGCAACATTGGCTAAAGCAAATTCCCTGTTAAGGGTGCTTATTACCGAGGCTGAAATGCTGGCTGGGCAGACCGCTTCGCAGGCGTAGTAATTGGAACAATTGCCAAAGCCTTCCTCATCCATCGTGCGGACCATGCTGAGTGCACGTTTTTTTCGCTCGGGTGCGCCTTGTGGTAGTGATGAGAGGTGGGTGATTTTTGCACCAACAAAAAGCATCGCAGAGCTATTGGGACAGGCTGCTGCACAGGCTCCACAGCCGATACAGGCTGCTGCATCCATAGCACGATCAGCATCTTTTTTTCCAATCAAGAGGGCATTAGCCTCTGCCGCACCACCGGTATGCTCGGTAATAAATCCACCCGATTGAATAATGCGGTCGTAGGCTTTACGATTGACGACAAGATCTTTAACGAGCGGAAAGGAAGCTACGCGATAGGGCTCAACGGTGATGGTTTGACCATCTTCAAAGCTCCGCATATAGACTTGGCATGCGGCTCCGCGGCCAGGACCTTGGGGAATGCCGTTAATCACAAGGCTGCAGGTTCCACAAATTCCTTCGCGACAATCTGATTCAAAAGCAATAGGAGATATTCTTTTTCCTACGAGACGCTCATTGACAATATCAAGCATCTCCAGAAAGGAAGCTTCGGCAGGAATATCATCTGCCTCAATTTTTTCAAAATGCCCATGAGAAGTAGGGCTTTCTTGGCGCCAGATACGAAGATGGAAAAACATAAGAGAAGTTGAAGGGTTGAAAGGTTGAAGAAAATGTTGAGGGGTTAAAGAAAATGTTGAGGAGTTGAAGAAAATGTTGAGGAGTTGAAGAAAATATTGAGGAGTTGAAGGAAATATTGAGGAGTTGAGGAGGTGAAGAAATTTAAAGCGAATGTTTTTTTGATAACTGATAAATTTTTAAAAGATTGCCACGTTTTTAGTAATGTTCCGCGATAGCGGTGCTGCCAAACCCCTCAACCCCTCAACAGCGACATTAGTCGCGACTTAACCCCTCAACATTTTGTTCAACCCTTCAACTTTTTCTCACTTGTAACTTCTCGTTGCAGGATGAACGAATTCATAACGAAGCGGCTCAATAACAAGCTCTGGAGCATTTCCTTCGCCTTGATATTTCCAGGCATGAACGTGTGAAAACGCTTCGTCATGACGCAACGCTTCTCCTTCGGGTGTTTGATACTCCGTGCGAAAATGTCCACCGCATGATTCTTTGCGGGCAAGAGCATCCCTACAGATCAGTTCGCCAAGCTCAAAAAAATCGGCCACGCGCCCAGCTGTTTCGAGTGATTGATTTAATGTTTCACCGCTCCCATAGATGCCGACTTCGTTCCAAAAACGTTCACGCAGTTTTGGAATTTCTGCAAGTGCATCGCGTAACCCTGCCTCATCACGTGCCATGCCACATTTATCCCAGAGTAAGAGCCCTAGTTCGCGATGGAAGTATTCTGGCGAAAGCGTGCCTTTAATGTTAAGTAAGCGATCAATCTGAGCACGCACTTCTCTTTCAGCCTCAATAAATTCTGGTGCATCGGTAGTTATCTTCTCACCAAACTGAGTGGAGAGATATTCGCCAAGGGTATAGGGAATCACAAAATATCCATCAGCAAGGCCTTGCATCAGCGCGCTGGCGCCCAAGCGATTGGCCCCATGATCAGAAAAATTAGCTTCACCCAGCACGTGTAAGCCAGGAAGATTGCTCATCAAATGATAGTCAACCCAAAGTCCACCCATGGTATAATGGAGCGCTGGAAAAATTCGCATCGGTTGCTCGTAGGCATTTTCGCCAGTGATATTTTCATACATCTCAAAAAGATTTCCGTAACGTTCTTCAACCTGCTTGCGACCAAGACGAACAATGGCATCTGCAAAATCTAAATAGACGCCGAGTCCACCAGGGCCAACACCGCGACCTTCATCACAAACTTCTTTGGCGCTCCGAGAAGAAATATCGCGTGGCGCAAGATTTCCGTAGGATGGATATTTTCGCTCTAGATAGTAGTCGCGTTCTTCTTCAGGAATTTCTTGAGGTGGACGTTGGTCACCTTTTTTCTTAGGCACCCAAACACGTCCATCATTACGCAGCGACTCTGACATTAACGTGAGTTTCGATTGGTAGGCTCCCGAAACAGGAATACAGGTTGGATGGATTTGGGTGTAACAGGGATTTGCAAAGAGCGCACCACGTTTGTAGGCTCGCCAAATAGCCGAGGTATTACATCCGCGAGCATTAGTTGAAAGGTAGTAGGCATTGCTATAACCGCCAGTGCAAAGCAGAACGGTATCTGCAGCATGGCGAGAAATTTTACCGGTGATCAAATCCCGTACGATGATTCCTTTTGCATGACCCCCCACAACAACTAAGTCGAGCATTTCAGAATGAGAATGCATCGTTACTTGGCCTAGAGCGATCTGACGGCTCAAGGAGGCATAGGCGCCGAGTAGCAGCTGCTGACCTGTTTGTCCACGAGCATAAAATGTCCGTGAGACTTGTGCCCCACCAAACGAACGATTCGCCAACTCACCACCATATTCACGAGCAAAGGGAACGCCTTGCGAAACACATTGGTCGATGACTTCATTAGCCACTTCCGCAAGCCGATAAACATTGGCTTCACGAGCACGGAAGTCGCCTCCTTTGATCGTATCATAAAAAAGCCGCCAGACGCTGTCGCCATCATTTTGATAATTTTTGGCCGCATTGATCCCTCCTTGTGCTGCAATGCTATGAGCGCGTCGTGGTGAATCCTGAAAACAAAAACAATCAACGTGATACCCTTGCTCTGCAAGCGTAGCCGCTGCCGAAGACCCTGCCAGACCACTGCCAACGACGATGATTTTAAATTTCCGCTTGTTGGCGGGGTTAATCAGCTTTGTGTTTTTTTTAAACCTGCTCCATTTTTCTTCGAGCGGGCCGGCGGGGATTTTGGAATCTAAAACAGTCATGGGAGCTTAATGTAAATTTTTTAAAAATAGAGAAACTGGTATCGAGGCATAGCCGAGGAAAAAGACCCATGCCACGATCAGGCCAGCACGTTGAAAGCGCTTGCGAAGTTTTTCAGTTGAAAGACCTAATGTTTGAAAAAGGCTGCCAATGCCATGGCTCAAATGCATCGCGAGGAAGCCGACGCTCAAAAAATAAAATCCGACAACCCATGGGTTTGAAAAAGCAGCCATAAGCATGCGATAGACATCATGGTGACCTTCCACATCTAACCATGTTTGATATTCAGGATTGAGCCACTTCCACGTGAATTGAGCTAAGTGAAAAAGCACAAAACTAAGAATAACTAGCCCAGAAAGCCTCATGGAACGGGCATAAACAGTCGTCTCTAAATGTTGCTTCACGGCATATTTCTCTGGATGAGCTTGTTTGTTTTCACGCCACAGTAGCATCGTAAAATAAATATGGAGCGTCACGATCACGAGCAAACTGATGCGTGCTACCCAAAGCAAGGGTCCAAGATCACGCAAATGTTGGGAATAAGAGTTGATCATCTCGGGCCCAAGAAAAATCGAAAGATTTCCGAGAAGATGGAAAATAATAAAACCAAGGAGCAGTAAGCCTGTGATGGCTACTGTATATTTCCTTCCAATGGAGGAAGATAAAAAATTTGAGGAAGAGTGATGAGTCATGGGTAGAGCGTGTCTGACGAAGGTCAAATTTTAAAAAGAATATTTTTTCTGAGGCTGGAAGTTAGAATTTATACAGTAAAGTAACGAGTGGCGAGTAGCGGGTAATTCAATTTGTGTTCTGATCATGGTGTCAAAGTTACAGCGCTTAAAAAATGATCTCAATTAGAGAGTGGTAACAAAAGGGGTCAAGTAATAAAACCTAAAAATCAAACGCGAATGGTATATCAAACTGCCTGGACAACTAACGGTGTGCCAATATCCCAGCTTCCACTTGCGGATTGGCAGGTGAGGTTGGTGATGTGTCCAGTTTCTGGAGCAACGGTTGCGATGAGTTCCATGTTAAGAGTCCCTTTGGCGGTGTGGGAGGTTGAGCAGTCAGAATTATTTTTAAATTGAGAGGAGGTTAGTATTACGTTGTTCGGGTTTGCTGGATTTAACGTTCCTGTAAGAAATATCTTAATCTGATTCTCCTCAGCGAGGGAATAATTACATTCCGCCCCTTTTTGAAGATTTCCATTAACAAAAATTCCATTTAGTAGTTCAGGATCTTTTTCACTAAAAGAGGCCGCGATGGGGGCTAATAATCCTTGGCCTGAAATAGCCATCAGGTCGTTTTTTAAAGCAGTGGCCTTCGCTTCATTATCAGGAAATCGAGTCTCTGAAACAGAGGTAAGGATTTCATCGGCTTTGATATTTCTTGGGCCATCAGTCTTATTTGTTTCTTCTGGAGTCATGTCCTTATTAGTAAGGTCGTTAAAAGATAGAGAAAACCTAGTTGCATAGTCTCTCTTAGCGCTATTAAGATTCTCTTCTATCATAGTTTTATTGGTAGAATTTGAACAATGGTCTTTGAGCTTCTCATTCAACAACTTGGATGGTTTCGTAAGTTTCCACTCTCCTCGCGATGGAATCGAGGTCTGGCTTTCTCCAAAGGAAATAGTTGGTATGTTGCTCCGAGGAATTGATTTTACGAAGCTAGACCATTGAGTATCGGTGAATATATTGCGATTTATATCAGAGGCAGCACGACCCATTTCAAAATCAAAGAGATCAGGAGGTGGATTCTCTTCACTTTTCATTGCCGTGTTAAAGCTAGTTGTGATAGTTGTTTGTTCCCCTCCACTGAGATTAATTTGCTCATCGCTTTTTGGCTTAATGTAAGTATCAAAAATAGTTTGAGCCTTTTCTTTGCTTGGGCTTTTTTTGTAATCCAGAATAGCTTTGTAACAATCTAAGTTGTTACCATTAAAAGTACTTTCAATAGTTGAAAGAAAGCACTCTTTCATTTTTGCTCCTGCTCTGTTCAAAATAAAATCGAGCTGCTGTTCAGGCTTTCCTCTAAGAGAGCGGAATGTTTCTACATCACGGTGGTAGACAAGATCTGGATGATCCAAGAATTTTATCAGTGCACCTTTCGTAAGAGGGGTGCCAAAAAGAGATTTCCATCCTGAGGAAAATGTCTGGTCAAATTTTTGTGCTGTTGTTTCGCCGTACTCCGATGCGATTGATCTTCGAATATCATCTTTTGCTTCTTTAAACTCCTTTCTATCTTGGCTGCTTCTCGTAATAGCACGAAAGGCTAGACCAAATGAAGAGACAGGAGCTTCTGATTGATAACTGGTAACGGTGTATTGTTTGTTCCTAATCCTAAGTTCCGCATTATCGGTAAGAGTATCATTGGCAGTAAGGGCATTCCTTAAATCACTTGTTCTAACAATATCACTCATAATTAATTGGCTGAGAATTAATAACCAACCTTGCGATGGATCCAGATGCTTTGTAATAAGCCGAGGCTGAGCATAGCAACAACCAAGAAAGAGCCGCCATAGCTGATGAGCGGCAAAGGCAAGCCGGTGATTGGAGTAACGCCAATAGTCATGCCGATGTTCATAAACGTGTGGGTGAAAAAAAGAAAGATGATTCCAATAGCGAGCAGTCTACCAAAAGTATCGTGAGCTTGTGCTGCAATCACGAGCCCGATGATGATCAAAAGAGCAAAGGCAATGATAAGGAGTGCACTGCCAAAGAATCCATGCTGCTCACCGAGGACTGAAAAAATAAAATCGTTATGCACGATGGTGCTTGGAAGGTAGCCGAGTTCATTGAGCGTGTTCGATGCTTTGAATCCTTTTCCCCACAAGCCACCGGAACCGATGGCATTGAGCGATTGATTGATGTTCCAACCTGCGCCTTGCGGATCGAGTGATGGGTCGAGAAAAACCGTAATCCGATCACGTTGATACGGCTTCATCCCAAAGTTCACCATGAGTGGCATCACCGAAATTCCAAGTAAGAGCAATGTAAGCAAATAACGACCTGGAACCTTTGCTGCATAGAGCATGGCAAAAAAAACGGGTAGCCAGACAAGAGAGCCGCCGAGATTGGGTTGAACCAAAATCAGCAACCAGGGTATTCCTACAATGCCAAGACAGATCGCAATGCGAATAAAAGGAGGCTGCTTAGAAGATCTGCTCAAATAGAGTGCCAGCACCATAATACCTCCGATAATCGCAAGCTCTGAGGGTTGAAAGTGACAAAAGCCAAGATTAAGCCAGCTTCGTGCGCCATAGACTTTTACACCAATAACGAGTACCGCCATGAGTCCTAATAGCGCTGCTCCATAAATAGGAACAGCCCCGACGCGCACCCAACGATAATCAATAAAGGAGACGGCAAAGAAGAGCGGCAGAGAGAGTAGCAACCAATGAAACTGGCTACTGGTAAAATGAGTCTCACGCATCCAGGTCGCGCTGTAAATAGAGTAGAGCCCGTAGGCAATCAACCCAAACATCATGAGAAGGAGCGGTTTGTTAAGAGCGAAGAGTTTTTTTATTAGCATAAAATAGGAGGGTGACAGGTGGCAGGTGGCAGGCTAAAGGCTAAAGGGCTAAAGGGCTAAAGGGCTAAAGGGCTAAAGGGCTAAAGGTGACAGGAGGGAGGTGGCAGGAAGAAAAGTTCAGGACTTATACAAAATAAAAAAAGTCTAATTTTTAAGATGCAACAAGTCCTATTGCCAAACAAAAATATCTCTTTGACCTAAAAACGGTGATGGGAGTGAGGAAATTGGCGTAAGGGCTTGGTCTAAAAATGATTTTTAAAAATCACTTTGAGAATGAGCATATTGCGCTAATTTACCACGATCCATTACCGTTTTTAGGTCGCAAATGACTTTCAAAAAAAACTTCTGCAGACTGTCACCTTTTAGGGATAGTGACCTGTAACCTGTTAAGCTGTTCTTGGCACTGCTGCCAGTAACGCTTTTGTATAATCATTCTCTGGATATTGGAGTACGCGATCTGCAGGACCTGATTCTACAAGCTTTCCATGATGGAGTACGAGAACGGTTTGGCTGATATGCTTGACTACGGCAAGATCGTGCCCAATAAAAAGCATGCTAAGGTCGAGTTCCTCCTGCAGATCTTGCAAGAGATTAATGATTTGTGCCTGGACGCTGACATCCAGCGCGCTGACCGGCTCATCACAAATGAGCAATTCGGGTTCAACGGCAAGGGCCCGTGCAATACCGATCCGCTGGCGTTGACCTCCGCTGAATTCATGGGGATAGCGGCGCATCATTTCAGGCAGAAGATTTACCTTGCTTAGCAACTGGGCAACACGTTCTTCGCGCAGAGAACGAGACATCGCTGGAAAATGAATCTCAAGTGCTTCCGCAATGCTCTTGCCAATGGTGATACGTGGGTTCAGTGAGCCATGAGGATCTTGAAAAATCATCTGAATTTTTTTTCTAAAAGGATGAAATTCAGAGTCACTTTTTGTAGAAATTTCCTCGCCTCGATAAAAAATTTTTCCGGAGGTTGGATTTATCAATCGGACAATGGCACGCCCAATCGTCGTCTTGCCGCTGCCGCTTTCTCCCACGAGCCCGACGGTTGTTCTAGGCTTAATAGAAAAGCTCACATCATCCACCGCTCGAATTGCTCCATGCTGACGACGAAAAATTCCCCGATAGATTGGAAAATAAATTTTCAGATTCTGAACTTCGAGAAGTGAGCTGTTGTCGGCCATAACGGCAAGCTAATTATTCTCATCCGAAAGCATGGCAATAAACTCATCCCCATTTTCTGTTAAGAGAAGCTTTTTAAAAGTGGATTCATTTTTGCAAATACGAGCAATGGCCCCCATCATGCGAAGATATTCATTATTGAGTGCGCTTGGTATGCCAATCACAAAAAGAAAATTGACTGGCTGTATCGATTCTTGAAACGAAATCCCCTCTTTGCTTCGCCCAACGCTAATAACAAGATCCCGGATGCTGTTCGTTCTTCCGTGATAAATCATGACAGCCTGTTTTTCATTAACCGGAAAAGAAAAGCCGGGGGTAGCCATAATTTTTTGAGAAAATTCATTCCAATCTACAATACGCTTATCATATCGCAATAGTGACATTACTTCTTCTAAAGCGGCATGCTTTTCATGGGGTGTGAGTGAAAGATTAATAGATGAGGAAAATAAAAAATTGCTGAGATGCATTTTGTAGAAGGAACGACCTTTGTCGCTCTTGAGGGTGAGGGGTTATGCTTCTTCGTTGATGAGACCTTGCTTTAAGGCATACTTACGAATTTCTTCTGTCGTTTTCATGGAGCAAAAATGAGGGCCGCACATCGAGCAAAAATGGGCATGCTTGGCTCCTTCTTGAGGCAATGTCTCATCATGAAATTCACGTGCAGTGATCGGATCGAGGCCAAGGTTAAATTGATCTTCCCAACGAAATTCAAAACGGGCTTTAGAGATCGCATTGTCCCGGTACTGCGCGCCAGGATGTCCTTTGGCTAAGTCTGCAGCATGCGCCGCAATTTTGTAAGCGATGACGCCATCTTTAACATCTTTTTTATTTGGTAATCCAAGATGTTCTTTTGGGGTGACATAGCAAAGCATCGCGCAGCCGTACCAGCCAATCATCGCTGCACCAATAGCGCTGGTAATGTGATCATATCCTGGTGCGATGTCGGTAGTGAGTGGCCCAAGCGTGTAGAAAGGAGCTTCATGGCACCATTCCAATTGCTTTGCCATATTTTCTTCAATCAAATGCAATGGCACGTGACCTGGTCCTTCATTCATCACCTGCACACCTTTTGCCCAGGCTCGTTCTGTCAACTCCCCTTGAACTTTGAGCTCTCCAAATTGAGCTTCATCATTGGCATCAGCAATGGAGCCAGGTCGCAAGCCATCACCAATGGAAAAACTGACATCATAGGCAGCCATAATGTCGCAAATATCATCCCAATGAGTGTAGAGAAAATTCTCTTGGTGATGCGCCAAGCACCATTTTGCCATAATCGAGCCACCACGGCTTACAATCCCGGTCATGCGCTCTGCTGTCATCGGAATAAAACGCAAGAGGAGACCAGCATGAATGGTGAAATAGTCAACACCTTGTTCAGCCTGCTCGACGAGCGTGTCGCGAAAAATTTCCCAAGTGAGGTCTTCGGCTTTGCCATTAATTTTTTCGAGGGCTTGATAAATTGGCGCCGTCCCAATTGGCACCGGAGAGTTGCGCAAAATCCATTCCCGCGTAGCATGAATATTTTTTCCAGTGGAAAGATCCATGACCGTGTCAGCCCCCCATTTTGTAGCCCAGCGCATTTTTTCAATTTCCTCTTCAATGCTTGATGTCAGGGCGCTATTGCCGATATTGGCATTAATTTTTACCAAAAAATTACGACCAATAATCATCGGCTCCAACTCTGGATGATTAATATTGCATGGAATGATTGCGCGTCCTGCAGCAACTTCATCACGGACAAATTCTGGAGTAATAATTTTTGGAATGCGTTGTGGAAAACGGCGGAAAACAGAAGGTGTATATTCTGAAAAAACTTTTTCTTGAGAGCCTTGGTGATGATGCAAAAGGTCATCTTGTCTAGTATTGAGAGCTTCTTGTTGCACTGCGAGGCCTTGATTTTCGCGAATGGCAATGAATTCCATTTCTGGCGTTATAATGCCTTGGCGTGCATACCAGAGCTGCGTAACAGGATGATTTTTTGAGGCTCGTAAAGGGTGACGTTTTTCTGCTAGTAGCCCTGGAAATTCAACAAAACGATTCCGTTCCGCTTTGCTCGCGTAGTCAGCATGTTTTTCGCTGAGATAGCCATTGTCGACCGGTTCGATTTTGCGACCTTCGTACGAGGTCACATCGCCCCGTTGTGCGATCCATTCACGGCGTAAGGGAGGTAGGCCTTCGGCGATATCACCTTGAAAATCAGGATCGCTCCATGGACCGCTGCAATCATAAACTCTTATAGGCTCATTGGCTTTGAGAGAACCGTTAAATGTCGTTGGAGAAAGTTCAATCTCTCTGGCGGGCACGCGCAGGAAAGGATAGAGTTTTCCTTCATGATAAACACGGCTGCTGCGGGGCAAGGTTTTTGTACTGTTGCTTTCGTGGTTTTTAGTCATACGATTAATTAATAAATCAAAAGGAGTTGCCAATAAAACAAATAGTTAGAGCATTACTACTTTTTTTTCTGCCCAATAGTCCATAGCCCATAGTCCATAGTCCAGCCTACGATAGCGGGTCATCAACTTGAGCCGCTTACTAAAAACGTGAATGAAAATAAATTTTTTGACGCAATATAGTTGGCCTCAAGCTGTTCG
>JBIRBD010000107.1:0-6774 GCA_044326465.1 Chthoniobacterales bacterium | reverse complement strand
ATTGTTGTCGCAGCGGCAGGAAATGAGGGTGCAGATAACGATATGAATCCAAGATTTCCTGCTAACTATGGTATTGATCATGGGCTTGATAATGTCATCTCCGTTGCAGCGACTAAAGAAAATGGAGAATTGTGGTACCATTCCAATTATGGAGAGAGGACCGTTCATCTGGCCGCCCCAGGAAAGTCAATTTTATCGACAGCGATTCCAGGTGATACCAATGAATCATTATTAGAAGGAAGTGAAGCCGACCATCCCTATCTTTATAAAAGTGGGACTTCGATGGCGGCGCCTCATGTTACTGCTGCGCTAGCGATGATGATAAAGGAATTTCCTGGTTTAACCTACCAGAAGCTTCTTAGCAGGCTCTTTAAGACAACAGATGCAATTCCTCCTTCTGGAGGAGAGAGCCGCAAGGTGCGCTGGGGAAGACTTAATCTAGCAAGGGCATTAAGCAGAGATAGAGATTATAGTGAGCAGAATGCTCCTTCAAAAGAGAGAGCAGATAATTTAAATGTAATATCCGAAGCAAGTGATGCACCTGAACAAATTCAAAAATTAGCCCGTGAACGAAGAGAGATGGCTGGACAGGCTATTAAGTACTACGATAAAGCAAAAGTATCTTTTGAGTATAACAATACAACAGAGCCCTTTAACCTAGCAAAAGAGAACGCAGGAGATAGTTGGGATCGTGCAGGAGATGCTGCGCTTGATGCTGCAGTACAAATAGTTCTAGCTATTGATCAAGTAAAAAAAGGAAAATCTTCTCAAGAATGGGAAGTGGCTGCCAAAAAAGCTAAAATTGCTCTTCATTGTTTTTCTAAGGCTGCCGAATGCTATAAAACAGAAAACAATCATAACGGTCCTGATTGGGATGCTATTGGAGAAGAGATCCTCCGAGCCAAAGAGGCAGGAGGTGACGCTTGGGGTAGCGTTCTTGAACGTTCTCAAGATTTTATAGGAAGACTTCCTGAAGAGGAACAAACATTATTAAGAGAGCGTATTCAACAAGCTAAAGTTCAAAAGAGTGAAGAAAAAGCTACTGCTTCAACAGAAGAAAAAGTTGCTCCTTCCAATAAAGGAAAAGAAAAACGTAAGTCTCATGCTGAAAGCGTTGAAGGCGATGAAGTCACAAATACAGACAGTCAACAGAATTGCATCCTCTCAAGTATAAATAAAAAATAGAAAATACTGATATTTTATGATTAACAACGAAAAAAAACAACTTGTAGAAATGGGGGATCTTCTCCAGAACGATCTTAATGGAACCTATCGTGCTACTCTTCGTAACCGAGTTATTGAGTTGCGACAGGAGACACAGGAGAAAGTTAAAAAGGAGTTGGATCGCGAAAAAATGTCCTGCCTAGAAGCGATGATGCGTGCGCTCATGATTGCCGATCGTGTTTTAGATAAAGTGCTTGTTACAGAACCTCACCATTTTAGCTCGAATAGTCGTGCCCTTTAAAGAGAAGTTCTCAATTTATAAACTCGTTATTTTTGAAGATAGCACTTTTTTTGCCATTTATATTTTACAATTTTCGGGCTAGATCTTTGACTTGTTTTTTTCTGCCCCAAGCCCATAGCCCAGTCTACGGTGAAGGATTCCAACCTAAGCTGTTTGATAAAAACAATCTCTCCCAACAAATTCTAATTATATGGCCGTAAAGTTTTTTTTGATTTGTTTGCTTGCTACATCTGTACTGCAAGCTGAGCCGGTTAAGATTGTTGCTGCCGAAAACTTCTATGGTGATATTGCCAAGCAAATAGGTGGCTCTGCGGTAAAGGTGACGGCGATTTTAAATAATCCCAATCAAGATCCTCATGAATTTCAAGCTGATGCAGCAACAGCCATCCTTATTGCTGATGCCGACATCATTATTTATAACGGGATTGGTTACGATAGTTGGATGGAAAAGCTTCTTCAGGCACGAGGGGATAAAAAGCGAAAGATCATTAAAATCGCTGATTTAGTCGGTGCAACCATGGGCCAGAACCCCCATCTTTGGTACAATCCACAAGTAATGCCTGAGCTTGCAGAAAAATTGAGTGAGCTTTTGCATAAGCCAACAGAGTTTGCTCTTTTCAGCTCATCGATGAAGCCACTTGCTGAAAAAATTACAGAGATTAGAAAAAAATATGCAGGAACAAAAGTAACGGCAACAGAACCTATCTTTGCTTATATGGCTAGAGCTCTTGGATTGGAGATGCTCAATAGCGATTATCAAGTTGCTATGATGAATGGAACGGAGCCAAGTTTTCAACAGACTGCAGAGTTTCAAAATAGCGTTACTGATAAAAGAGTTAAGATCCTTTTTTACAATAATCAGGTTTTGACCCCGTCGACAGAGCGCATGCAGGCGCTTGCTCAAAAAAACAATATTCCCATTGTTGGGCTAAGTGAAATGCAGCCCGCTTCTGCAAAAAATTATCAAGAATGGATGATGAGCGAATTAGCACGTCTGGAGGCTGCTTTGCTTCCTAGCAAAGAGCGGTAAAGTAACGAGTGGCAAGTAGCGGGTGACGAGTAATTTTTGCCCAAGCTCAACTTATAGACCGATTTCATGAAAAGTACTCGTTCAGCACCCCGGAATACATGACCATTCCACCTTTTACAGAATCTTTAGTTCTGCAAAAGGACAATGCCTTACAGTGGAAGCAAGTCATTCAGGTGACTCCGTCGCATGTCGCAAAATACGATCAGTTTTGCTTTAACATTTTAAAAGGTTAAAAGTATTCCTATTTTGCTGAAAAAACACCGAATCTTGGCAGGAGAATTTTTCCCATTTAGTGATGAGATCTGTTTGAATAAAAGATCGACTGAGTCGCTAAGCCGCGAGAGGAGTCAGCTCAGCCTTTTTCCATGCGGCTTTTCGGGCGGTAATCCAAAGATTATCCTTGTATGTTGAAAAAGTGAGATCCTTCATGACGTGAGTCAACTTAAGGATTAGCACACCCTCCTAAAAACATGGTGACGCTTGGGAATGCCAACTTTGTGGCGGCTATAACAGCGCCCAGGTCGCACTTTAACCTTAGCGCGTTGGACTGCTCTATCAAAGAGCTTCTCAAATTTTCTTGGAGAGAATTTCCCTATAACAACTTGAAAAAGTTTTTCTCCCATCACTCTAAACAAAAGAGAAAAATTCAAACGATATTCAGGAAGTTGATCCAAATCCAGAGGAGTCTGAGTTTCACCTATATATACTGATAACACATTACACATTACTAAATGCGCCCAAAACTCTTCTAATATAGCTTCTAAATTTACTCACTCCCATCACCGTTTTTAGGATTATATGACAGTAGGCACCCTCGTATTCAATTCGTATGTTTCTTGCCATCAAAAAAATTATCTTCTTCTCGCTATTTTGTCCATATTCGAACCCTGACCCCTATCTTCACGCTCGAAAATTATTAAGATAACTTTGTAACCTGCTGGTAAATAGAGTATTTCCTAGCGAATGCTCTATTTGGAATTTTTTTATTAAAAAATGCTTTTTTGTGTAATCTTTGTGTTCCTTGTGGTCAATTCTTTTTTGAAACGTTGGTAGCAGCAAAAATTGTCGTCTACAGAGGGGTTAACTTTTGATTTTTAAAAATCTTAGAAAGGTATATCCTCAAATAATGAGAGCGCATCTCGCAATTCTTTTTCTCTGCTTTCTTGCCTCTAGCAGCTTTAAAATAGAGGCGCAGACGCAGCGGCTTCCATCTGCTGAGGAGGAAGCTACTTTTTCTTCCGCTCCAATTTACTCCTCCCTTCTCCCTTCGTGTGATATCGCAGGCAGGCTAGTGCAACAAGTGACCGCTGCACAATATTGTGATTTTCTCAATCATGTTGCAGCTACAGATCCTCATCATCTCTATGATGAAAAAATGGCTGCCGATCCAGAGGTAGCATGCATTCTACGTTCTGGGGAACCTGGTCATTGGAATTATGAAGTCATCGCAGGGAGAGAGAATTTTCCTATTTACTATATTAACAGGCCACAGGCAGAAGCCAGCTTCGCTGGCAGGTTACAGGCTACAGGCTACAGGGTACACGAAGAGGCAAGCTTTGCTGGTAGGTTGCAGGTTTCTTCTCCGATCTCCCATCTCCCATCTCCGATCTCCCAATCCACTTCTAACTTCAACTCTCACATCGAAGATGTGAGCAGCAACAACGACTCTTTTGAGATTGAGACTCCTTCATCAATGTTGACATTAGCTGCCGTTTCTTCCTCCACTTCAACTTCTAACTTCGACTCTTACATTCAAGATGTAAGCATAGAAGAAGTTGGTACGGTTGTCGGAATTCTTGGACTTGCTGCTTTTGGTCATGAGTTGATGATGGAGCCTGGTGATGCAGCTGGAGGAAGGTCACCTCAAGCTGAAAAACCTAAGCCTCTGAATGAGCTTGGAACCAAGAAGATGGCGCCTAGGAAGCAAAAAGTAGATAAAAAGACTTCTACGCCATCCTTTTCTTTAGATAGTGCAAAATCATCTAAGCAGGTAGTTCATGATGTTGTTGGGCGCACAGAGGCTGCTTGGCATTCTTTCTCTCAAGCAGCTCAAGCTTTTAAGAAAGATCCCAACCATAAGACTTTAAAAGTTGCTGCTAATGCTGCTGCTCGTACTGCTCGTACTGCTCGTACTGCTCGTACTGCTCGTACTGCCCGTACTCCCCGAACTGCTCGTTATGCAGGATATGCTGCATATGCTGCTGATGCTACTCATGCTGCTCATGTTGCTGCATATGCTGCTGCTCCTGCTGCTCGTACTGCTCGTTATGCTGCATATGCTGCTGCTCATGTTGTTGATCATCCTGCTGGTGCTACTGCCGCTGCTCTTGATGCTATTTTGTTTGCTAACGTTGCCGGAGAGGCCGCTGACTTTGCTCAAGCTGTTTATGATTGGCGTTTTGGGGGTAAACCTGCCTCATCACTGATATCAGAAGCGAGAAAAAAAGAGAAATTCAATGAAGCTGAAGATATGCTTCTTCCTACTGCTGAATCCACTATCAAAGCAAGACGGGAGACTCCACCAAAGATTCAGGAAGAAATGAAGTCTTCTGGTAATGATTCTAAAAGTAGCCCTGAAAGTGATAAATCAAATGCAAGCAGCCAGG
This sequence comes from Chthoniobacterales bacterium, assembly GCA_044326465.1. Lineage (GTDB taxonomy): Bacteria > Verrucomicrobiota > Verrucomicrobiia > Chthoniobacterales > UBA6821 > CAIWMF01. Next base: position 1,673 of record JBIRBD010000107.1, on the reverse strand, counting down.
CAAGGACTACTGAGGATAGAATAAGCGATGTTGTAATAGGAGAGGATCAAGCTATTAAGAATAATTTTATACAAGAGGATGGACCTGAATGGTTAGCTTTAAAAACAGAATGGTCAAGGTTATCTCCTGAGGCAAGAAAAAAAGATGCTTTAATTTTTCAGAAAGATGCTTATGTAAAAGGAAATAGCGCTATTGATGCTTATAAACAATCATTGAATGATGATAATAGGAATGAATCTTATGAAGGAAAGTCTTCTCTTACATATGACGCCTATCAAAAAGCAGTAAAGGCTATAGAAGCTTGGAGTAATGCGGTGACTATTTTTCATATTGGTTTTGAGTTGAGTTCAGATGGCTCCGATGATTTGAGCAATAGAGATTGGTGGGAGAGTGAGTTTAAATCTTCAGAAAATAGAGAAGAGGCTTGGAATCATGCGCTTTCATCTTATCAAGATGATGGTCAAGGAAATTTTGAATTAAAACAAAGCAGAAATTCTCTAATTTCCAAAAAGGATTTGCAAGAGTTTCCCTATGCAACTCTTATAAGTTTTGAAGAAAACGATGGACTTAAAATAACAGAAAAGAAAAGGAACAAAATCCTAAAAACAATGATGGATGATCCTTATGTTCTTATCAAAGAGATCGTTGATGTTACTACTAATCATGTCATAGATAGGCAAGAAATGATTGCAACTCATCTGCTGGTGAAGTTAAAAAAAGAAGAAAATCCTGAAGAGTTTTTAGAAAAATTAAAGCAAGAACTATTGAAATTAGAACAACCGTTATATTCATTAAATATTTCTTTAGATTCAGGAACTATACTCGATAACGCTATTTCTATAAAAAAAATAACACCATATGCACCCCTTTATAAGCTAAACTTCAAGCCTCTTTACGAAAAGAATCCTGAAAACTTCGGATTATTTGAACAAATGCTAAAAGCGGGTAACTTGTTGGCAGTTTATAGTGAGCCAGATTATTTGTCTGATACGTGTGCTTTTCTTGATGAAGATGATTATGCTAATCCTAATGATCCTGCCTATGAGAAGCAGTGGAACCTAAGTTCAGGAAATGGTATTGATGCTTTCCGGGCGTGGCAAAGGGTTGGATGGCCTAGGTTATTTGAAACGCCAGAGGAAGAAAGACCGCTTATTGCTATCATCGATTCGGGAGCTTATCAAAAGCATCAAGATCTTGAAGGTATTTTACAAGTAGCAGGTATTAATGCGATGAAGCCTAAGGGTAATACCGATGATGAATTTGGTCATGGAACTCACATTGCGGGTATCATTGCAGCCGGCCTGAATAACGGACTTGGTATTGCTGGTATTACTCCAAATGTTAGAATGATGTTTTGTAAGATTTTTGATAGCCGAGCTGAGCAAAAAAAATCGAATGAGCATATCATTAATGCTATTTATTATGCTTCTTATAACGGAGCTAAAATTCTGAACTGTAGCTTTGGCTTAAATGATTTAAAGCATAGCCAAGCTTTAATGGAATCGATCCAAGAAGCTCGTGATAGAGGTATCATTGTTGTCGCAGCGGCAGGAAATGAGGGTGCAGATAACGATATGAATCCAAGATTTCCTGCTAACTATGGTATTGATCATGGGCTTGATAATGTCATCTCCGTTGCAGCGACTAAAGAAAATGGAGAATTGTGGTACCAT
>JBIRBD010000072.1:0-9645 GCA_044326465.1 Chthoniobacterales bacterium | reverse complement strand
GGTTAATGTCAAGGTACCTCCAGTAACAAAGGTGCTTCCCGTGTAGCTATTAGCCAAGGTTAGCGTTGTTAATCCAGCAGACTGTGTAAAGGCTCCAGATCCGGCTAGGCTTGCTCCAACGATGTTGTCACCTGTAGCTGTTACTCCAACGGTGTTGGTTAATGTTCCATTGGTGAGCGTGGCTCCATTTAGCGTTACTAAGCCTTGGCTTTGGCTCGTTGCTCCTAGGTTTAAGGAACTTCCATTGCTGAGCGTTAAATTGTTAGTTGTATTTCCTAGAGTTCCGGCATTGGTTAGTGTCAATATGCCACTAGCAACAATTGTTTGTCCATTATAGCTATTAGATCCTGTTAAAACAGTAGTACCAGAGCCAAGTTGACTGACGGTCTCACCAACACCTACACCTGTAATTTGATTGGAAACAGTCGCTGTGTCTGCTTGATTAAAATTAAGCGAGTTGTTTGAACCAGTGAATGTAATCGTTCCTGCACCAAGACTTCCTGCTTGGTCAGATCCACCTAGTCTTCCAACATTGAGGGAGTTGGAAGATCCTTCACCAAGGGTAATTGCGTTATTACTTGCAATAGAGCCACCATTAGCAACAGTAAGTGAGTTACTCTTACCACTGCTTGCAACATTAATTCGATCACTAACTAAGGTAGCATTAGAATCGACTACTATGCTGTTATTACTACCGGTCGCACCTACATATAACTGACCTGTACCATTATTCCATACAGAGTTAGTAGTTGTGATAAGAACGGTATTTGAGCTACCTGCAGAAATACCACTAACACCAGTACTATAAACCGTAGCGCCATTAGTAATAATTAAATTATTACTATTACCTAGTTCACCAATATTTAAGCTTCCATTATTGCTCCATAGAGAGTTGGTATCTGTAATAATAACAGTGTTATTGTTGCCACCGCTTGTTTCGCCCACAGTGGCGCTGAAACTTTTGACAACGCCTTGATTAGCAATTGTTAGAATATTTCCACCAGAGGTATAACCAATACGAAGAGCGCCTCCATTTGTCAACATTGATCCCGATCCATCAACCAAAATAGAATCATTGGAAGCACTATTATTACTTCCCATATAGGTATCATGACCCACCAAAACACGACCTCCATTACTAATTACCAGGCTATTATTAGCACCACCAGCAATCCCAAAATAGAGATTATTTGTACCCGTTAGTGTTGAGCCAGATCCTGTAACGAGAATAGAGTTACTATTAGCTCCAGGATTTCTCCCAATAATAACACCAAGCGCAGTTGCAAGACCACCACCACTAACTGTTAATGTATTACCGCTACCATTCTGGCCAATGTCTATACCTGCGCCGTTAATGAGTTGCGAGTTAGTCCCATCAACAGTGATATTATTATTACTGGCTGAACTAGCTTGACCTACTTGCATCTGGTTGCCATTAGTGACACGAGCTCCCGAAGAAATATTCATCGTATTGTTAGCACCTTGCTCACCAACATACAAACTTCCTCCATTTGTCAGCGTTGATCCGGTTCCAGTAACCAGAACAGAGTTATTAGAGGCGGCAGTATTGCTTCCAATGTAAAGACTACCACCAACCTGAACAAGGCCACTATTTGTAATTACTAAGGTATTACTAGCGCCAGAGTTACCCACAAACAACCCTGTACTGTTACTCCATGCTGAATTAGAACCTGTTACAAGAACATTGTTACCTACGTCTCCATTATCAAAGCCTATAAACCCAGTGGAATTTCGTACAATACCCCCATTAGCTAGAACAAGACCATTGGTAGAACCATTGGTACCAATATAGATATTATTAGAATTAGTGAGCACTACTCCAGTGCCAAGAGTAAGCGTACTCCCGCTAGCACCGATACCAATGTAGGTATCCTCATACCCCTGACTATTAGTAAGTGTTGTATCGCCTGGATTATTATTAGTTAAATTTTGAGCAATGCCCCGTTCAACAAAAAGAAAACAGAAGAAGAGAGCTAAAATCGTCACAGCTTTTTCTGTGAACTGAAGAACATGATTTGGTTTTCCCATGGTTTTTATAAAATATTTGGCTTTTTTTTAAATGAGATGCTTAGTTCATAAAGTCATGGGGAGCTTGGAGCTGATCCTAAAAACGGAAAAAGCGGCCTGGCAATACCAGGTCGGAAAAATTTAACATCCGCGGGAAAAACTTCTAGAATGGAAGGAGAACCCCAAAATGAGGTTCTTGCAACAGAGAATGAAAAAGATGGTTTTTGTGTCATACGATCGTGTTTTTTCAAAACAAGAACATGTCGAGCCTCCTTCTTAGAGACCCCTGTTAAAATTGTAAATCTTTTTTTGAACATTTTTTAAATGAGACTGTCTAAGAAATGCTCGTTTTTTAGAAACCTCCCTTCATCATCGCTCAGGCTGATGAAGAGCAAAAAATCTACGACAGACCAATCTCTTTGCTATTGTGAGATTTGCTTATTGCCCATAGCAATATTCTGTGGTACACATCGCCGGAATGACAACCCCCGTAGAACGTTACCCATCAGCACCCCTCCCGAGAACGTTTTTATTGTTCCATTGTGAAACCGAGCAATTTTCCCTCGCTAAATTTTCTGTCAGTGAAAAAAGCAGTCTCATCTTGCTTCACTACAAAACATTTCCCCTCTCTCTTGCAAAATCTTCTCTTCAAGAAATCACCAAGCAACTTCAAAATATTCGCAGCTCCTGGAAATTACAGGATGCACCTGTTTATTGCCTACTAGCAGCCAATATTCTCTTCCTCCGACGCACCCTATTAAAAATCCCTCTCAATCTTCATCACTCTCTTTCTACCATTGCTCAACTCGAAGCCGAACAGATCATCCCTTATCCGCTCAGCAAGGTCGTCTGGGATTATCAAATTTTAGAAATTCTTGAAAACGAATCCACCGAGATCATCTATGCCGCCATAAAAAAAGAGCTCATCGAACCACTTTGCGAGACTATCGAAAATGCTGGTTTTACGATCACGAGCATTAATGTTCTACCAGCGGCTTTAGTAAATGGCTTAAGTTCTATAGAGGCCGATAACAACAAATTATTTGAAACATCATTTTGCCACGCGCTACAAGCAGCTCCACTCCTTCCCCATGATATCGATCTTCTCCCGGCATCACTTATTGCAAGGCGCAAACACCATCAGCGATTTCCTTATTTCGTAGTTATAACAGTATTAGTTTCCTGTTCACTACTGGCCTGTTCCTTTTTTTACACCAAAGCGACCAAAAAAATATTAGCCGCAACCTCACAAGCCACCCTTCTCCTTTACCAAGAAAAGCAAGCTTCGATCACGCTAGATAAAAAACTGACGGCAGCCGAAGATCTTAAAAAAAACAGAGAGCTCCTCGCTAGTCTAATAAACTCTAGATCTTCTTGGTCTGAAATTTTTGAAGAGCTACAAAAACATCTTCCTTCTCACTATCTCTGGATCACAAAACTCTCGCCGGTCATCGATGAGAAAAATAAGAAGTCTATCACTGCGATTGCTATTGATGGTCTCTATCTAGAAAATCCAGCACAAGCACAAGTCGTCGATCACTTTGTCGAGGAACTGAAGAAATCCCTTCTTTTTGAGATCAGAAAATTTCCACAAGAAAAAATCATCACCCGTCGCAGCACACCTGACGGTACTGCTTATGCCTACGGTTTTAGCCTCTACTTGCCCTTGAGCAAGTCGATTCCATAATTGAGCAAATGTTCCGACGCTTTCCCCAGCAGCATTTTGTAAACGCCATTCTCTTCCTTCTTTTTGGCAGCATGCTTTTTTTTACAGCAAAAAATATTTTTTCTTTTTATCACTCAGAAAAAATTTACCAAGCGACGCTACAAAAATTAACGAAACTACAAAAAGCAGTAGAGGAAAAAGGATTTCGATTAACGCACCTTACTTCTAAACAAAACGAAGCATTGTTTGAGCAGCTGCCTCAAAATTCAGACCATTACCAAATCCTTCTGCCGCCAGAATTACTCAGTGCAGATCCTTCTGCCTTTCAAGATAAGCTACAACACGATGTTTCGGCTCTTCAAGAAGAAGCCACCCAACACCATGTCCTTCTGCCAGGAAGATTTTTTCTAGCACTCAGCCAGTATGAAAATCTTCCGCCTCCCTCAAGCGACTTAAAAAAAATAAGCCTACAAGAAATCATCCTCCATTTTATTGCTCAAAAAATCTGTCAGCAAAACGGACTCCAACTTTATCAGTTCGAATTACAAGCTGCTTCAGAGCCATGTCCCAATAAGTTTTTTTCCTCCCTAGGGTCACTGAGCATCCATTTCGCCACTGATGAATTATCATTTCAAAAATTCTTTCATGAGCTCATTCAATCTCCCTATTTTTTAATCGTCAAAACGGTCAGCGTTGAAAACAGTCAACCTAACCCTCCATCACGCTTATTGATGCAGAAATACCTTAAAAGCAGACCCACCCTTGACTCTAATTCCAACATTAAAATCATTCTAGGGCGTGAAAATATCATCGTGAGACTAGAGCTAGAATTATTTGATATTAGACCCCTTCCCAGCCCGCACGCGGAAGAAAGCTGTACTTGGCAGCGCACAAAAGAGAATACGCCTCTTTTTGTTTCGCACCCTTATTTTATCAAGAATGGCGAACTTGTAGATTTGCTTGAAGAAAAAACTCCCCTTTATCCACCAATCCCCAATCAGTGGCTCGTTGATAACAATCTTGATTATTCTAACCCAAATATTCTTTCTGAAGATCCCGATGACGATGGCTTTACTAATTTAGAAGAATGGCTAGGAAGTTCTCCGTTAGAAGCTCCAGGAGTTTATTCTTCAAATCCCAATGATCCAACATCACGACCGCCACTCTGGACAAAATTAAAATATTCCATCAACGACATTCAAAAGAGTAACTACCGCTTTGAGTTCACAGGATACGAAACAGAAGGCTCTCAAAAAATTTTCCAATTACAGCCAAAGACCTTAACGCCCAACATCACAAAACAAGGTAAAAGAGTTTTTAATAAAAAAATCCGTTATGGCTCTCTTGGCGAACAATTAGATGGTTTGCCATTACAAATTTTTTCGTTCGATAAAAAAGAACGCGTTCACCAAGGAGTTTCCTACGATACAAGCGAACTCACACTCCTTAACATTGAGACGGGAGAAAAATGGAGGCTTGTTAAAAAAAGCATTTTATATCCTGACTCCACCCCCATCAGCATCCTTGAAGGGATCCAATTTCATTACACTCTTACCTCACCCCCTCAACTTTTCAACGTGAGACTCCACGATTCTTTTACATTGGAAAGTTTACCCCTGCCAATGGGAACAACCTCTGAGACCTATCGCCTCCTTGATATTAGAAAAAATGAAGTCGAACTTGAAAAAGAAGAGACACACTATGTCTTGCCGATAACTGGATAGACTGGGCTATGGACTGCTGAAAAGAAAAGTTCTGAATTTATAAACCATCAATTTTGAAGGTAGTACTGTTTTTTGCCATTTATATTTTACACTTTTCCTAGAGCTTTGACTTCTTTTTTTCTGCCCCATAGCCCATAGCCCATAGCCCAGAATACCATTCCCCCCTTATGAATCGCTGCTTATTTTTTTTTCTGATCACAGCACTCTTTTCTCAAAAAATTTTGATTTCATCTCCCTACAAAGCTGATGAGAGTTCACAGAAAATCCAACAGCTTTTGCAAGAGGCTCAAACAAGTGATGATCTCGAAGAGTGGAGTGAAGCTTTTAAAAATTATGAAAACGTTCTCTCGTTAGATTCCAACAATATTGCTGCTAAGCTTGGCTTGGAACTTCTGAAAAAAAAACGAGCTAATGAAGCCTCATTGGCCGATCCCGAGCGCCGGGAAAAAATAATTAATGCTGTTGATCATGCTTGGGAGCTACCTATTTCAAAATATTATTCGACTGCCTCCTCAATTATTGAGCAGCCACCTATAGCAGTCCAAAAACATTCCACTCTAGCTCTAAAGCTTCATCAGATAAAATTTCCAGCGATTGATTTTTGCGACATAAGCCTGCGCGATGCCATTGAACAAATTCAAAAAAAAGCTGTTCAATTCGACTCACTAGAAAAAGATCCTAATAAAAAAGGTGTAAATATTGTGCTCAGCATTGATCCCAAAAGCGAGCAAGCCATGAGAGAGTCACTCATTAATTTATCACTCCATGACGTTACTCTCGAAGAAACCCTTCACTACATGGCAGAACAAGCAAATCTGAAAATAAAAAAGGACCCCTATGCGATTGCTTTTGTTTCAGAGAATGAATCGACAGAAGTTTTAATCAGCAAAGAATACCAGGTACCCCCTGATTTCATCAGCCTCTCAATACCTCCAAGCACTACTAATTTTTTAGGGCGTAGCGACCTTTCTCAACAAGAGACTTCGTGTACGGCTCAAGAATTTCTGATTTCTAAAGGCATCAGCTTCCCAACAGGAGCCAGTGCCAGCTATCTTCTATCAAGCAACACGCTGCTTGTTAAAAATAACCAAGCAAATCTCGATCTTATTGATTCCTTGCTGGAAGCATCGTTTTCAACACCTTCATATCAGGTGGAAATCGAAACACGTTTTATGGAGGTTAAACAAAAAAAACTCCAAGAGCGAGGTTTTGACTGGCTCCTCGGCGCCTATCAATTACCTTTTGGCACAGGCGTCAGCCATGGTGGAGGAACGCTTGCCAGCCAGGCAAGCTATAACGCTGCTAGTTATCCATTACAACAACATGGCCTCCCGGTTGGAAGCATTGCAGGAGGTCCCTCTGGCGCTGGCTCAGTGACCTCTGGGAATCGCACAGGATCAGCAGCCATCACGGCCAATGCACTCGATAGCCTTCTCTTTACTGGACCAGCTGGTCCTACAGCAGGAGTCCTTGCACTAGCCGGCATCATGACAAGTCCCCAATTTCAAGTAGTTCTGCGCGCCATCAATCAACATAAAAGCATCGATCTTCTTTCAGCACCGAAGGTCACCGTTACGAGTGGAAAAAAAGCGACGATCACCGTCGCACGTGAATTTCCTTATCCCTCAGATTATTCACCACCTCAAATTCCTCAGAATCAGGGAAGTGGCGTAAATCCTGCTGTTCCAGCTACCCCTTCTTCTTTTAAAACGCGCAACGTTGGCGTGCAATTGGAAGTAGAACCGACCCTTGATCCCAAGAACTCCTGCGTCGAGCTCCGTCTTTCACCTCAGATTGTTGAATTTCAAGGCTTTATAAACTATGGAAGCCCTATATTTTCTCAAGCTCCCATGCTACTAGCAGGGCAAACTAATCTTGCTCATTCAACATCACAAGTTTTACTCACAGAGAATTCAATCAATCAACCTGTCTTCAGCGTTCGCCAAGTTGATACACAAGTCAGACTCCATGATGGAGAGACGGTTTTGCTTGGTGGCCTCATGCGCGACGATGTGCAAAAAGTGGAAGATAAGACCCCACTGGTTGGTGATTTACCGCTCGTAGGAAAACTCTTCCGATCCTCATCCAAGGAGCATATCAAGCGCAACCTGCTGATTTTTGTAACGGTGCATATTAAAAATGTTGAGGGGTTGAACGGTTGAACGTTGAGCCGCAAAGAACAACAAACCGATCCATCCCATCTCCCATCTCCCATCTTCGATCGCGATAGCGATCCTCCCAACCCCTCACCATTTTTCCCCTCACCATTTCCAGCATGAAAATTCTTAAGCCTCTAGCCTACTTTATCGCGCTGACAACAAGCCCTTTTCTCATCGCCAAAAACAAATCAGATACTAACGAAATCTTGCATGATGACGCGCGCACCCAACTTCTTTGGCAGGTTGAAAAAAAGTGGAAAGAGCCTGATCATAAGAAAATAACAGCAGGAAAAAATAAAATAGCACCGCAGGAGGATGAATCTTCAGCAAGCGATCAGATGATGTTAAAGCTTGATGCACTGATTATTCCAAGCGTTGAGCTCAATGATGCAACGATCATGGAGGCCATTGATTATTTGAAGCAGAAAAGCTGTGAACTCGATCCAGAAAAAAAAGGCATCAATATTTTTCTTAAACGAGCACCTTCTTTTGAAAAATCAGAACAATCAAAGAATGTTGCCGAAAATAAAATTTCTGGCTCACCGACGCAGGAACCCCTCATTTTTTTACAACTACACGAAGTTCCTTTTTTTGTCGCACTGACTTATTTTGCCAAACAAGCCAACCTTAAAATAAAAGTTGATCCCCATGCCGTTGAGTTGCTCCCGATTTTGGATGATGCCGAGGCACTCGTTATCAAACAGTATCAAGTTCCATCGAATTTTTTACCAAGCAAAGAAAGCCCGAGTGATGCCTCCCTAGAAATAGCAACCTATTCCAAGCAAGATACATCACGCCTTCCAGCTCATTACGAAGCTCAAGAATATTTACAGTTCCAAGGCATTCCCTTTCCGTCGGGTGCGAGTGCGAATTATTTACCATCATCTAGCAGGCTGATTATTCGCAATACACAAAACAACATCGATCTCATCGATGCGCTCGTCAATGCTTCCATGCGATCGAGACCATCTCAAGTTTCTATCGAAACAAAATTTATTGAAATTAATCAAGACGACCTTGATCAGCTCGGTTTTAACTGGCTTCTTGGAGCATTCCAACTTGGAAATAGTGGAGTTTACGGAAGTGGTGGTGGAGCGAGAACAGCGCTTAATGCTTCTGCCTATCCGTTTGCAACAACGGGAATAAATCCTGTGGGCAGCCTCGGATTAGGCGATGGGAGCATTACAGAAAATAGCATTGATGGCATCATGGCCACTGGCCTCCACTTAGCGAACAAGGCAGCGACAGCAGCTCCAGGAATATTTAGTATCGCTGGAATTCAGAGCGACCCACAATTTCAGGTACTCCTCCGTGCGCTCCAGCAAAAAAAAGGAGTCGACCTCATGGCGGCACCCCACGTTACGACAAAAAGTGGCGTGAAAGCTGTTGTGAAAATTATTGATGAGTTTATCTATCCGACACGATACACCCCGCCACAGATTCCTTCTTCAACAACGAATAGTTCCACAAAATCTGTTTATCAGCCTCCTTCGACAATCACACCTGCTTTTCCTGACGCATGGAGGACAAAAAATCTCGGCGTTATTTTAGAAGCAAAGCCAACAATTCAACCCGATGGCACTACCATTGATTTAGAATTACATCCCCAGATTACTGACTTTGATGGCTTCATTAATTATGGAACACCGATCAATACCGTCGGCTATAATTTTTCTGCAACGAATGTCAGCGCTATACCATTTTCAGAAACACTCACCACAAACACGATCAATCAACCTGTCTTTAGCCTTCGTGAAGTAAAAACTTCTGTTACCGTTGCCAATGGCCAAACAGTGATTCTGGGAGGGCTCATTCGTGAAGACATTCAAAAGTTTCATGATAAAGTACCACTACTCGGCGATCTTCCTCTTGCAGGTAGGCTCTTTCAATCAAATGGAGAACGTAAAGTGAAAAAAAACCTGATCATCTTCGTAACGCCAAAAATCCTCGATGCCAGTGGGCAAAATTAGAAGATTACCTACCTCCGATTTGACTCGTTCGCGCGCGCTCACTCACCCTCCGGGCTGCCTGACGGCAGTCTATCCAGCGGCTTCCCAGCCAGCTGTAT
>JBIRBD010000079.1:0-9113 GCA_044326465.1 Chthoniobacterales bacterium | reverse complement strand
AGCCTCAAAATAATTTTCAAAAACCCTCACGTACCCATTGGGTATGCCACGGGCTTTTAAAAATCATTTTTAGACTAAGCTCTTACGTTAATTTTCTCACTCCCATCACCGTTTTTAGGTCGAAGAATTTTTGTTCTTTTTGCCGCAGGCCTTACTTAGCTGTAGCCTATAACCCCTTGCCGTCACTTAATTCTTTAAGTTGACGGCATTGACCCTAGCCCCAGCGCTCTAGTGAACTTCGAACGCCTCGCCTCATGCTCTTCATCGCTAAGAACAGAAACAAAAGCTGCTTCAGGCATCTCAGGCAAAGCAACCCATGAACGACAACCACCAAAACGTTTCTCCATAGGCAATCGAATGGGTGGATGAATCCGATAGACTCGTACAAAAGCAACATAAAGCCCCTCTTTTCCATCACCCGCATTATAGGAAAAACGTTCATTGATAACCGACTCCTGTAAAATATGCAATTGCTCTAACTGGGCAATTTTTTTCCGATCTTCAATGAGTCCGCTCCATTCAATCGTCGCACAATATTCAAGACTTAATTCTTCTGGCGCTTCAAGTGGAATAGCGGAGGCATGCTGCAGCCGAATTTTTTCGACTTGCCCATGAAACCACGTTGGAAAAAGAAAAAACTCTTGATGCTCAAATCCAAAACCATCGCGCCCTTCTGCAATGCCTCCTTTACGCAAGAGTAAGCTCTGGTGCCCCGTGCCGAGTGCTTCACAGACGAGTGCCCATTCTTTAAAACCAAATAGTGCTGAAGTATTTTTTTTCATGAATTATAAGATAGAGATGTTACCTTTTTGCTGATGGCTTGTGAAATATCTTTTTTCACGACACACTCCCTCTAATTGCTTACCTCTTTCTAGAAATAGCAATAGTTGTTAGCTCGTTATCCTTGGCCAGAAGGAGACGAGTAATTACCAATCCTTTTATGCAATTTGCCTTTGATCTTCATCTCCATACTTTTTTTTCAAAAGATGCAACTAGCTCGCCAGAGAGCATGATTGCTGCTGCCAAAAAAAAAGGCCTCAGTGGCATTGCCATCACCGACCATGATACTTGCGATGCTATTGAATATCTTCGAAAAAAAGAATTAATTCGCGATGATGGTGAAGCCGTAGATGGATTTTTGATTATTCCAGGCGTAGAGGTTTCGACCGCAGAAGGCCATTTGCTCTGCCTGGGAACGACATTGCCTTTCATGAGAAAGCGTCCCGCTCACGCAGTAGTTGCTGCGATCCACGAGCGAGGAGGCATCGCTATTGCGCCACATGCATTTGATCGTTTTCGCGCAGGCATTCGTGAGGAAATTCTTAACGACCTTGAACTTACCGCTCTTGAATCCTTCAATGCTGCGGTTTCTCTCAAACGTTTCAATCAACAAGCCGCCGCTTATGCCACAAATCGAGGCATCGCAACGACAGCAGCCAGCGATGCACACCATACAACGGCTATTGGAATAAGTTCCACCACCTATGATTTGCCAGAACTGACTCTTTCATCCTTATTGCGAGCCGTTCCGAAAGGGGGCATGCTTTCTGAAAACTATTTACCTTTTAAGGAAGCAATGAAAAAAAACTTTGGGAATTGGTTTCGAATTTTCAACGCTAATTCTAATCGATCAAAAGATACTATTAGTTGAGCCTTTACCCGTAACTACCAAGGTAGTTACCTTTACCCTATTCTCACCGCATGTTTGCGATCGAGCTTCAGCACACCTGGTGCTCCATTGGAAGTAGTCATATCAAGGATGGCCTTCGGATCAGAAATTTTTTCTCCGCGCCAGGTCACACTCCCCCCTTCAACAAGGCGACGCACATCGCCGCGTGATTTCGTGGTCTGAAATGTTTTTAAAAATGCATCGACAACGAGTGTCACCACGTCGTGAGGCAAGGCAGCATCAGGGGTATAGTTTGGCAACGCAGCAGACTCAAGATCGCGTTTAGAAAATCGCAAGTCAAAATCAGCCCGCGCATTCTTGGCTTCTTCAAGCGAGTGATAACGAGCCACGAGCCGCTCTGCCAATGATTTTTTGGCTTCCATTGGATGCTGCGTGGAAGAAATCTTTTCACCTAAAAGCAAGAGATAGTAATTTTCCATCAACTCATCGGAAATACTCATTAACTTGCCAAATATAGTAGAGGCTGGCTCGCTAATGCCAATAGCGTTACCGAGACTCTTGCTCATTTTTTGCACACCATCAAGTCCAACAAGTAACGGCAACGTCATAGCGACTTGCTGCTCTTGTTTTTCTTCACGTTGAAGATCGCGCCCAACTAATAGATTAAAAAGTTGATCAGTTCCACCGAGCTCCACATCGGCATTAATCATCACCGAATCCCAGCCTTGCATGATCGGATATTGCAATTCATGCAAATGAATTGGCTGTGCCTTATCCAAACGATTCTTAAAATCTTCACGTTGTAAAATTTGCTGCAAGGTCACGCGTCCATTCAGCTTAATCACATCGGCAAAACTCATTGGCTGCAACCATTCGCTATTGTGACGCATCTCCGTCTTGTCGGGATCGAGTACTTTAAAGGCCTGCTCTTGATAGCTCTTGGCATATTCCATAATGTCTGCATGACAAAGTTGAGGTCTTGTCACGGAACGCCCACTTGGATCACCAATCAGGGCGGTGTAATCACCAATAATGAGAACAGCATGATGGCCGAGCTCTTGAAACTGCCGCAACTTTTGTAACACAACGGTATGCCCTAAATGCAAATCAGCAGAGGTCGGATCGACACCCAGTTTAATACGAAGTGGTTTCTTTGAAAGTAGTTTTGCTTTGAGATCAGCTTCGTTAAAAACGTGAGCTGTTCCTTGCATGAGTTCTTGTAATTGATCGAGCATAAAAAATAGTAAAAAGAAAATCTCAGAATGCCTCAGAGTTGCTTGCTTAGCAACTCACGAACTTCACCCGGACTTAGATTTTTTTTCAACGCCTGTTGCAAAGCTTCATCATAATCAAGTTCGCCTTGAGTCTTAGGATTAAGTACTGCCGCATGGGTAGAAAATGATTGAACTCTGGAATAAGAATTTTGTTTTTCTGAAAGCGGATAAATTTTCCCTTCAAGTTGAGTACTTGAAAAAACCTTTTCTGTCGCAAAAATCTTTTTCCCAAGCCATGGATTTTTTAGACCAAAAAAAGAATGCACTGGATAAACAGTCGTCGAAAAATATTTTGGTTCGCGATAATTTTTTGTCGTGAAATTTTTCTCCTCAAAACATCCACCTGGATGAAATTTTTTTTGATAGATACTTTGTTGAGGAATAGTTCCTGAAACTTCAAAACGTCTAATATCGTTACTCTCTGAATCTGGGAAACTCAAAAGAGCTGTAGCATGAGCTAGTAGCGCAAAAAGAAAGAATACCAAGGACTTGCTTTTAATAATCACGGCAAGAGCCTCATCCGAGCTTGCTCTCTTTGCTCACGAGCATGAATTCTGAAAGGAGAACGTCGAGCGTCAAGTACGGCGCTAACATAAACGACCTCACGAGTCATTCCGTAATAAATTAAGTACGGAAATTTTTTAGATTTAAATCGGAACAACTCTCCACGTCGAACATGTATACCTGCAAAAAACTCGAGCGAATCAATTTCTAATTCAAGAGTCTTAAAAAAATATTTTCCAAGACCTGTTTGTTGCCGTTCATAAAAAAAGCGCCCTGTTTTCAAATCTTTTTGAGCCGAGGGTAATACTTCAATTTCCACGGAGCTCAGCTCTACAAAATTCAGCCTTCAGCTCTTTTTTTACTTCAGCCCAAGGTCGAGCGAGTTTTTCACGATTTTTCCACTCTTCAGCTCGCTCCTCTAAAACGATTGCATGCCAAGCTGGTGGTTCTTCATTCTCATCTGTCTCCTCTAAAAAATTTCCCCAAGCAACTTCTTGGGGAGGAACAAGTTTTTTATTATGTTTCGTTGGATTCATTAATAATGTTGTCATGAGGCGTGCATAACATCAGCACAACTCCTTGTCAAGCAATTTAATTTATAAGGTCCTCGTTGAACAGGGTTTATCCCTACACCCCTCACCCACTCGAGCACTTTTTCAACATTCCGTTCAAGATTGGCCCCTGCCAGCTCCGTTACTTGATCTTCTAAAGCGATATCAAAGTCAGAGGCACCCCACGATAAAGCTAATGGCCCTTGATTTCCTTGCGTAATAAAAGAAGCCCGAATAACCGGAATGTTATGAAGATAGAGACGACTCAGGGCAATCGCTTTTAGATATTCCTCATTACTAATGCGTTGTCCACCAAGGGCTGTATGATCTGATTGATAGGCCCAGAGTAAAAAACTTGTGAAACCGCCGGTTTTATTTTGTAAGGCTCGAAGATATTCCAAATGCTCCAAGCGATCCTCCCAGGTCTCTCCAAAACCAATCACCATCGTTGCTGTCGTGCCATAACCGAGACGTTGTGCAAGCTCCATACCTTCGATATAGTCACTTACAGAATATTTTCGGGGCGATAATTTTTTGCGCCAAGAATCAGTAAGAATTTCTGCACCGCCGCCAGGAATCCAACGCAAGCCTGCTTTTTTTAAGGTTACAAGAGCTTCTTCCAGAGAAATCCTCGAGTTCCTGGCGATAAAGATCATTTCAACAATCGTTGGCCCATAAATTTCAATCGCATCTCCATAACGCTCACGCACAGCGCGGAAGAGATTTTCGTAATGATTAATTTTTAATTTGGGATGAAATCCACCTTCCATAGCAACGAGACTGCCACCGACGGCACGAAGCTCATCAATTTTTTTAAAAATTGCTTCATCGCTTAAAACATACCCTTCTGGATCATTCGGCCGTCGATAAAAAGCACAATAACTACAATCAGCCACACAAATATTAGTGTAGCTGATAATTCGCATGATCAGATAGGAAGCCATGCCATCGGGATAATGCTCACAACGTTTTTCATGAGCGAGCTTCCGTAATTTTTCTGGATCACCAGAGAGCAACGCTAGTGCCGATGAGGCTGAGAGAATGGCATTCATTTATCTTTTTTAAAAACTAACAACCGTTGCGAGGATAAAAATTAACCCAATGAGAACATTTGTTTGAAAAAAGGCCCGATTGATCAAATCAACTTTCAATGTTTTTGCGACATGATGTTCATACCATAAGAGCAACGGCACTGGCAGAAGAAAAAAATAAAATAAAGGGGGGGCTTGTGAGGCAAAACCAAAGCAGATTAATGCGATGAAGAAAAAAAAATGAAGCACTTGTGAGAGCTGCAAAGATCTCGGCACGCCAAGCCAGACAACCATGGAATGAAGTTTTTCCCGACGATCGACTTCAACATCTTGTGTTGCATAAATAATATCAAAGCCAGCCACCCAAGCAACAACTCCTATAGCTAAAACAAAAGGAGCCAGCGCAAAGCCTCCTGTAACAGCCATCCAAGCACCCATCGGAGAAATTGCCAGTGCCAACCCTAAAAAAAACTGTGCAAGCGAAGTGAATCGTTTTGTCAGCGAATAGAAAAAAAGAAAGGCAAGTGCAAGCGGCGAAAATAAAAAACAGATCTTATTAATAAAAGCAGCAGCTATCATAAAAAAAAGAGCGCTGCTCGCGCACGCAATCAGAGCCATTTTTTTACTAACCAAACGATGACGGTTAACTGTACGAGGATTACGTTGATCAAGTTCCCAGTCAGCAATGCGATTAAACGTCATTGCTGCTGTCCGTGCAAAAATCATACAGACTAGAATTTTTAAAAAAAGAGCCCAGCCTGGCCAACCATGCGCGGCAACAATCATAGCGCCGAGTGCAAAAGGCAATGCAAAGAGCGTGTGCGAAAAACGAATAAACGTTAAGAAATCTCGTATTGAAATTAGCCTAACTTTCACAATGCGAAGTGATGAATTTTTGCAATCAGCTGGATCAATTGGTTTTTAATACTTGAATAAAGGCCTCTTGCGGAATATTCACCGTCCCGATCGACTTCATCCTCTTTTTTCCCTCTTTTTGTTTTTCGAGAAGCTTGCGCTTACGCGTAATGTCACCGCCATAACATTTTGCGATCACGTTTTGCGCATAGCGCTGATGCTCTCTCTCGCGACAATTTTTCCACCGATGGTAGCTTGAATGGCCACTTGGTAAAGCTGCGTTGGAATCACTTCTTTGAGTTTCATCGCTAGCGCACGCCCACGCGATTCTGCTTTATCACGATGCACAATACTTGAAAAAGCATCGACGGGGTCGCCATTAACGAGCATCTCGAGCTTTACCAATTTATCAGCACGATAGCCGGCAGGCTCATAATCCATGGAGCCATAGCCACGCGTCACTGATTTTATTTTGTCATGAAAGTCGACTAAGATTTCATTCAGTGGCAAGATTGCAGTAATCATAACACGTCGCGTGTCAATAGATTCCGTACTCTCCACAGTACCACGTTTATCCATCATGATCTGCATAATGTCGCCAATATTTTCATTGGGAACCATGACAAAACATTTCACGACAGGCTCACGAATTTCCTCTACGACGCTCATATCGGGAAGATTCGCCGGATTATCAACAAGCAACATTTCGCCATTTGTTTTTTGCACTTCATAGACAACGCTCGGATAGGTTGCGATGATGTCCATATTATATTCACGGCGCAAACGCTCTTGAATAATTTCCATGTGTAGCAATCCTAAAAAACCACAACGAAAACCGAAACCAAGCGCCACGGAGCTCTCCGACTGGAAGACAAATGCCGCATCGTTGAGTTGCAACTTAGACATCGCCATTTTCAGCTGTTCAAGATCGGCTGTGTTAATGGGATAGATACCACTATAAACCATCGGCTGCACTTCCATAAAACCAGGCAGCGGTTCCTTCGCTGGATGACGTGTGTCAGTAAGCGTATCCCCAATTTTTATTTCCGCAGTAGTTTTAATATTTCCAATAAAGTAACCGACATCGCCAGCCTTCATCGAAGCATTGGCTTCCATCTTCGGAACAAAAATACCGACTTCTTTTACGTCATA
This sequence comes from Chthoniobacterales bacterium, assembly GCA_044326465.1. Lineage (GTDB taxonomy): Bacteria > Verrucomicrobiota > Verrucomicrobiia > Chthoniobacterales > UBA6821 > CAIWMF01. Next base: position 2,116 of record JBIRBD010000079.1, on the reverse strand, counting down.
GGATTGGTTCGTCGACATGAAGCGAACTTGTTGACCTGGTTTTAATGTTCCTGAAAAAACGCGCAAGTAACCAACAACACCGCGATAAATATCAAAAAGCGAATCAAAAACCAGCGCGCGCAAAATGCCATCCCCCTCCGAAGGCGACGGAATACGACTCACCACGGCTTCCAGAATATCTTCGATACCGATGCCTGCTTTTGCACTCGCCGCAATCGCTTCCTCAGCCGGAATGGCAAGAATTTCTTCAAGCTGTTTTTTAACATTTGGGATGTCGGCATTAGGCAAATCAATTTTGTTGATGATCGGAATAACGGTCAGACCTTGCTTTAGCGCCAAATGAACGTTGGCTACCGTCTGGGCTTCGACACCTTGCGCGGCATCAACAATAAGTAGCGCACCTTCGCAGGCAGCAAGGCTTCGCGAAACTTCATAAGCAAAATCAACATGTCCAGGCGTATCCAATAAATTGAGGGTATACTCCTGCCCATCGCGCGCTTTGTACTGCATCGTTACCGGATGAGCCTTAATAGTAATGCCACGCTCACGTTCTAGATCCATCGAATCTAGGAGCTGATCTTGTTTATCGCGATTGGCAATGGTTCCTGTGAACTCCAACAGACGATCCGACAAGGTCGTCTTCCCATGATCAATATGGGCAATAATACAAAAGTTACGAGTTTTAGAGACGTTAGAAGAAGGCATGGAAAATGTGGAAAGTAGCGAGTAACGGGTAAAGAGTAACGCAAAAACTCATCACTTAGCCCGAAAAATTCATGCTGATTCGTAACGAAGCGGCATGAAATCGCACGATAAAGTTCCTCTCTAAGGAAGAGGAATCGCTTTTGCCAGCTCTTCTGCTGCACGTAATTTTTCTTGACCATCCCTATCCCAAGCATCTCCACCTTTACCAAAAAAACGAGAACTCTTACCAGCTGCATGTTTCCGCGCAGCCCTTATAAAATCTTTCGTCGCTAACTGGTTTTGCGCAGCTGCTGCTCGCCAGGCGCTCGCTATGGCAGGATTGTTTGCTGCCTCCGCTTCGATCGCGCGTGCCAGTTGTTCTGCTGCACGTAGTTTTCCTCTACCAGCATTATGCAAGCTAGTGCTTTCGCTTGTTTTCTCTGGCGTGTCTATCGCCTTGGCCTCTGCTGCTTTCACATAATAATCAGAGGCACTCTGGTTTTCCGCTGCTGCTACTCGCCAGGCGCTCGCTACGGCAGGCTTGCCCGCTGCCTCCGCTTCGATCGCCTTTCCCAGTTGTACTGCTGCACATAATTTTCCTGTGCCAGCCTCATGCCAGCTAGCGCCTTCCTCTTTTTTCTCTGGCGTTCCTATTGCTCTAGCCTCAGCTGCTTTTCTATAATACTCAGAGACACTCTGGTTTTCTGCTGCTGCTTCCCGCCACGCCTGAGCCACTTCAGGATTGTTCGCTTCGATCGCTTTTGATAGTTGTTCTGCTGCACGGTATTTTCCGCAACCCGCCTCATGCCAGCTCTTTCCTTCCTCTTTTTTCTCTGGCGTTCCTATTGAGTAAGCCTCTGCTGCTCTAGCATAATGCTCAGAGGCACTCCGGTTTTCCCCTACTGCTTCCCGCCACGCCTGAGCAAGTACAGACTTGCCCGCTGCCTCCGCTTCGATCGCCTTTCCCAGTTGTACTGCTGCACATAATTTTCCTGTGCCAGCCTCATGCCAGCTAGCGCCTTCCTCTTTTTTCTCTGGCGTGCCTATTGCTCTAGCCTCAGCTGCTTTTCTATAATACTCAGAGACACTCTGGTTTTCCCTTGCTGCTTCCCGCCACGCCTGAGCCAGCGTAGTATTATTGGCGGCCTCCGCTTCTATCGCCTTTTCCAGTTGTGCTGCTGCACGTAGTTTTCCAGCACCAGCATTATGCCAACTACCGCCTTCCTCTTTTTTCTCTGGCGTTCCTATTGAGTAAGCCTCTGCTGCTCTCGCATAATGCTCAGAGCCACTCTGGTTTTCCCCTGCTGCTTCCCACCACGCGCTCGCCTCTGCAGGCTTGCCCGCTGCCTCCGCTTCGATCGCCTTTCCCAGTTGTACTGCTGCACATAATTTTCCTGTGCCAGCCTCATGCCAGCTAGCGCCTTCCTCTTTT
>JBIRBD010000212.1:0-1773 GCA_044326465.1 Chthoniobacterales bacterium | reverse complement strand
TAAATTAGCGCAATATGCTCAGCCTCAAAATGATTTTTCAACCGGCTCACGTACCTTCCAGGTATGCTTCGCCGTTTTAAAAATCATTTTTAGACCAAGCCCTTACGCTAATTTATTAACTCCCATCACCGTTTTTAGGATAATGGCATAGGGCAATATGAATCAATGGTGGCAATGTTCGATCATGTAAAAATTTTTCAAATGAGCTAAGGCAGTCCATCAATTCATCAGGAGCCGGAGGTACATATTTTGCGGAATGAAGCGTACAGCCTGGGCTTCCTATCCAGTTTTGAGATGTGCGAAATGCTCCGGGAGTTGCATGCGAGCCCCTGACACCTTGCATCAGTTTTTTATGAATTTCTTTAATAAGCCGCAGCGATAATGGAAGATCGTTCAATCGCTTCAGACCATACTCCAAAGCCAAAATATAATTATGGACCTCTTGCAAATCGTGAGGATGGCGTTCAACAGAAATACCAGCTTCTTGAGCTAATATTTCACCCACAGTTGCTTGAGTGCCCTCAATTTTACTAGAAAGCACTGCCTCGCGGGTTTTATACCTTTCTCGAATGAATTTTAGGAATTTTTACTGGTTCTTTTCGGTGCTAGCCTCGTTGTCATCGCTACTGTTAGCTCGCTAGCAGCACGCTCTGACGTCTTGCTAGCACCGAAAACTCCAGCGTAAAAAAATCCTAAAATTCATCCGACAAAGGTATAAAAGGGCGCAGGAGCAAATGAGGATTGGGAAGCTTTGCTCCTTCTCTTGAGAGCATGCCTAAAATGTGGTCAGTTCTTGAAAGGTTGCTGACCAGTGTATGATCCCATACAAATTTTGGCGGCAACGGATTAGGAGTAAAAGAGTGATAACCTGTCAATGTTTTAACAACTCTTCCTGCTGGTGACCTTTTGATGTCCATAAATCATTTTCGCTGCGATAGTTAAAGTTTAAAATTGCAGTTGCAGTGAGCATAACTCTTATTTTCGAAAAAGTAAAAAATCAAAAATAAGGAGAATCTTTATTAGCATAGGTGAAAATAAGGAACGTTCTTATTTTCGTTTTTCATTAAAATCAAAAATAGCGAGTGCTCATTCAGTATATTTTTAATTAGTTATGAAACTATTTTCTTTATACTCCTTGCAAAAACCTTACTCATTCTCCTCTCTCCTACGAATGAGTATAATAGCAGTCGTCACGCTAAGCTCGTTCGTAAAAGCTGAGGCTTATGCCTGGATCCCTTGGGGGTTGCAGATTATGCAGATGGCTTATGGAAATAACTACAGTATTGCTCTTAGAAAAGGTGGAACAGTTATTGGATGGGGGAACAATGATCATGGGCAGCTTGGGGCAGGGGACCTTGGTAATGATGTTTTAATTTCTGAAGAGAATCCTCTTGAAATGAAAACCTCTGCAGGTGTTTTGGATCGGGTAATTAATATCGCTTCTTATAACGATGTCACCTATGCCTTGCGTTCTGATGGAACGGTATGGAGCGCAGGAAATCAGAGTGCATCGACAGGATTGGCAACACAGGTCGAAGGTTTTAGTGATATTGAGTCACTTTCAACGGACCAAGGAGAACTGCTTTTTCAAAAAGCAGGTAAAAAATTTTACCGATTAAACCGGCAATGGCTCGTTATAAATTAGCGCAATATGCTCAGCCTCAAAATGATTTTTCAACCGGCTCACGTACCTTCCAGGTATGCTTTGCCGTTTAAAAAATCATTTTTAGACCAAGCCTTTACACTAATTTATTAACTCCCATCACCGCTTTT
>JBIRBD010000154.1:0-4002 GCA_044326465.1 Chthoniobacterales bacterium | reverse complement strand
TAAATTAGCGCAATATGCTCAGCCTCAAAATGATTTTTCAACCGGCTCACGTACCTTCCAGGTATGCTTCGCCGTTTTAAAAATCATTTTTAGACCAAGCCCTTACGCTAATTTATTAACTCCCATCACCGTTTTTAGGATCAAAGTCATTTTTTCTTTTTCAGCTGCAACGCAGCCTAAAATCAACTTAAACTTCTAACTTTAACTCAATGCTGGTTATTTTAAGTAACCAGCATTGCGCCTACGCGTAAGTGATGAAAGCAGAGACAACATCGTTCGGGATATCGAGCATTTTATAATCGGTCGAAGAGACGAAAAGCAGGCTCTGGTTTCCTTTGCCTAGCAGGCGGCCTTCAGAGTCTAAGATTTCATGCTCGAGTGTGACAAATTTTCTATTGTAGCTGGCGACGCGGATACGCACGCTTACTGTTTCAAACTCACGTGTCTCACGGACGAACTTATGTTCAAAGGAACGCGTCAAAATATAATAAGGCGTTTCGCGAAGATTAAATTTTGGCATGACTTGATTGAAGAAAAGCTCACGTGTTTTTCCAACCCACATTGCATACATACCGAAGTAAACATTACCAACAGAATTGGTATCGGCATAGGTTGCGATGAATGTATGCACAAACCATTTTCCTTCAAAGTGACCAGCGATAGAGTGCGTTGCTCCTGTCATTGGTTGAATGTCAGCGAGTGTTGTGGTCATCGTTGGGATGACCAGGGATGGACTTGTACTTGGTGTAGCAACAGGCTCATCGAGCTCATCTGCTCCCGTTGTGAAATCTTCACCAGCAGTTGGTTTTAACATCAGCCAAAAAACATATCCTAGTGGCATTAGCGATCCGAGGATTTGAAAAACTGGTTGATGTAAAAAATAACCAAAAGAAAAAATCACAACGGCAAGTGAGCCAATGCAAAACATTTTGACTTGAGGGATTACATTTACAGGACCATTCATAAAGGCACGGCCGACAGAGAGAGCTTCGTAGCCAACAAAAAAAGTGGCGTAGAAAATCATGAAATATTCCAACTCGAGACCGAGTGTTGTGGCGATTAGGGCAAACAAACCACAAAAAAGAAAAGGAATAATCGGTGACGTAAGCAGCCATGAGGGAATGAGTGAGAAAATCGGATGGGTGCTGCGGTTAGCATTGCTTTTGAGAAACCAACGCAGCGCGATATAGCCGCTATCAAGAGTGGTTAAAATAGCGACTGCCAAGAAAGTCATGTAAGCGCCAAAGATCCATGGTGCCTTGGCGGCACCTTCTGCAAATACTTTCGTTAAGAGATCTTCAGAAAAAGTGTAACCGGCAATGCCCTCGTGGATAAGACGACTTGCTCCTCCTGATAAGGCCCAAAGCGCTAGTACGCCATGAAAAAGAAGAATGGCTCCAAAAACAATGGCGCCGACAGCATAGGCTGCTCTGGTGGAAAGATTTTCGCGACGGATTTCAATGGCTCGTTGCCATTGTTGAAGATCGAGCCATGGTCCGATAAGGAATCCAATAGAGATCGGAACAAGGTAGCTATAAAAATTCAGATCATGTGTTGAGAGCCTGCCTGGAAAAGTGAGGCCATCAAAATAATTTCTATCAAGATTGCAAAAAATAATAACGACAGAGGCCGCTAAAATAAGGAAGAGAACGCCATGACTATATTTGATGCGACGAATATTGAACTCTTCACCAAAGAGGATACTGGCTGCCAAGATGACCAGTGTTGTCAGTGGCAAATAAAGAGCATTAGGGGCAAACCCAAGTGGCTGCCAGGCGTAGCGAATCAGTGCAAAAATTGTCAGCGTGATGGCTAAGATTTGATAAAGAAAAAAAGCGAGGCGAAACGGACGTGACCATTGATTGAAAAAAATTGCGAGTGATTCAGAGCCTTCTCTTCGTTTGGCAATCTGATGAAGAACGGCTCCAAAAAGAAAAAGCCCGCAGCAGTTAAGAATTACAAAAGTAAGTAATCCAGGAAGCCCAAAGTCGACGGTGAATTGGACAGAGAAAAAAAGTCCTAATCCCCAAACCCAGGATAGAGCAATGCTGTTGCCCCAGAGTATTGTGGCAAGCATGCGAGTGAAAGTGCGAGGTTGATGTGTCATAGAAAGAAGTAACAGGTGGAGGGTAGCGAGTATTTTTATTTTGATGCCAGCATTTTAAAATTAAGTGTTCTAAAAAAGAAGAAGATATTAGATTAACTTCTATTTTAGAAAATATGAAAATTCTCGATCGCTATCTTCTCACTGCTTTGGCTATTGCCACGTTCATGGGTGTTACCTTGCTAAGTCTTGTTCTGGTCCTTGGCAATGTTTTTAAGACCTTGCTTGACATGTTGATTAACAGCAATGTACCACTCTCCGCTATTTTTTCCTTCATCGCTTTTGTACTCCCTTTTTCGATGACATTTACCATTCCATGGGGGTTTCTTACTGCGCTGCTGCTTGTCTTTGGACGGCTCTCGGCGGATAACGAGTTATTGGCGATGCGTTCGATGGGAATCAGTTTTACACGAATTTGCGCGCCGGTGCTTTTGAGTTCGCTTGTTTTGGCTGGCGTTTGTCTCTGGATTAATCTGGAAGTGGCTCCTCAAGCAGAGCAAGCGATGATGGCGGAGCTTTATAAAATAGCAACGAGTGATCCGTTATCTTTTTTTAAATCGGATGAGGTGAGTGAAGAATTTCCTGATCGGCGTGTCTACGTTGGTTCCCGCGATGGAAAAACACTCAAAAATCTTTTGGTTTTCGAATTAGAAAAAGGACATCTTTCAAAAGTTGTTTTTGCAAAGGAGGGGGAAATTTCCGTTGATCATGAAAATGCACAGTTGCTGTTGAAAGTAAAAGGTGCACGTTTTGAACAACGAAGTTCCGATGCTCCGAATGATTTTACGAAAATCAGTCAAGGCATTCAAATGCAGTCAGGTGTTTTTCCGATGTCGCTCAAAAAACTTTTTGAAGAGAGAATGAAGTGGCGTCATCTCAATTCCTATTGTTTAGGTGAATTAATTGACCAATTAAAAAAGAAAAGGCCAGAGCGATTGCAGTTGCTAGTAGAACTTAATAAACGGTTTTCGATTTCTTTTGCGACGATTGCCTTTGCGTTGATCGCTGTTCCGCTCGGTATTACGGCACACCGCAAAGAAACATCCGTTGGCTTTGCCTTTAGTATTATGATTGCTTTCGGATATTTCTTTTTCATCATCATCGCCGATACGTTCCGTAGCAATCCTGATGCTTACCCCATTTTACTCATCTGGCTGCCGAATATCATTTTCACATCATTAGGAATTTTCCTTTTTACGAGACTCGTGAAGAAGTAGGAAAATTTTCATAAAACAGTTGAAATATTGTATGCAAATAACCGTCGATAGTCCCGAAAATGATTTAAAAGATATCTTACGATTTTCTGGTGAGCGGAAAAAAGGGCCTGCTATTGCAAGGCTTGTAGCATCAGCACTCATGATGCGCCGGCGCGAAGAATTTTGTCATCAAGTGATGGCTGGAGAAATCTCTGTTGATTTTCCTGCATGGGAACCAGCCAGAATTGCAGAACGAAAAGCTAACGTATGGACCAAGTAGCTGATTCTTCTATTTGGGTCGATCACTTACGTCCTACGACAAAAGCTTCTGTGAGGCTATTAGCTAATGAAGTCATTAGTCGACCATCATTAGCATTGTGTGAGCCTGTCTGTTTTGAATTACTTCGTCTGGCTCCTCAGCAAGCGCGAAAAATGTTAGAGAGCACATTGTCGATCATCCCAATGTTAACCACGCCGTTGAAGCTCTGGCAGCAAGCAACCAAGAATGGTCAGCTTTGCCGGGATCAAGGAATTCAAACAGGATCACTGGATCTTCTGATCGCAACGATCTGCTTGCATCATCAAGCCACGTTAGTAACTTTTGACACTGCCTTCGAAAAAATAGGAAAGGTATTAGTTTTCGATGTAGAACTTTTGAGGAAATAAATTTTTAACTCCTCAACTTTTTATTTTCTATGAACT
>JBIRBD010000022.1:0-18684 GCA_044326465.1 Chthoniobacterales bacterium | reverse complement strand
TTTTGGGTGGGCACTAGGACTCCTTGCACTGGGTTGGATTGCTCCGCTCTGGTGGAATATTCAACACGATATGCTTCAGTTTAGTGATATCACTTGGGGGTCGTTTTGGTCATGGCAAAAACCTGCTTTTGCAACGTACTATAAGGTGCCTCTCTTCTGGCTGATGCCACTTTTATTGCCATTTTTTTTAGCAGGCATACGACCACTTTTTTCCAAGCAACGAGGCAGATGCCCCCGCACCGGCTTTCTCGCATTAGTTTCTATTCCGCTTATTTTTTATATTGGTACCATTGGACATCATCATGCCGGCTTACCTCTATTACTCGCAATAACAACCTTGCTTTTACCGGGAGCAGTTTCACTTTTCCTTAAAAATTCTATTTTTGAAAAAATCGGCTTGGGCATCCTGCTCATCGTTTCAATTTTTTCTTTTTCCTTATTACTTGGAATTTTACCCCCTCCCCCACATGCCTCATGGAATCTACCTTCCGTACGGGGTGTAACCGGCACTCAACAAGTAGCTACTGAATTACTCCGTCTGCGAATGATGCAAAGGAGACCTCTTCCCTTCCTCATTGCCCAAACACCAGGCCTCGCTGCGCTTGTTGGCCTATCACTCCCCGTTACTTATCCAGAGCTTATTGAAGCACCTCCTGTTTTTATTCCTGAATCACCTGCCTTTACGAGCCAGTTTCAGCTTTGGCCTAACTACGCTGACGCAACGGCAAAAGCTGTCGTTGATGCGCTCTACACTGAAGAAAAAACAACGAGTCCTTTTCTTGGACGCAATGCACTCTATTTGACCGAAGAGTCTAGGGAAGATTTACCAGAAACTATCCGAAGGGCTTTTGAAAAAATAACCCCAATCGATCAAGTAACATTAGAAATTGATCATCAAAAAAAAACACTGACGATTTACTTGTGTGAAAGTTACCAGATGATGACGTTGTGATATACCATTCGCGTGCGAGTTTTAGGTTTTTTACGATGGATTTTTTGTTGTCAGCAAGGCCGAGGATCGAAGCGCTATGCAAACATAACGCAAGATCCGAGAACGCAGCTGAAAACAGAAAGGACAAGTAACAAAGCCTAAAAATCAAATGCGAATGGTATATATCCAGGCAGGCTACAATCTGCAATAGAGTTAACATAAATTTTTTGGGTTGAAGTTGTGCCTTGCTCGCTTTTTTTTTTCTGATAGCGTCTCAGGTTCCTATTTTTAACGCCAGGGTAGCTCAGCGGTAGAGCAGGGGACTCATAAGCCCTTGGTCGGGAGTTCGATTCTCCCCCTTGGCATTTTGTTGTCTCTCACTAAAATTTAATTTTCTACTATTTATGGCATCCAAAGCACCCGTCAAAAAAAATAAATCAGCAATCAAGCGCGCTCAACAGGGTGCTGTTCGTCATGCACGCAACACTAGCGTCATTACAAATATCAAGACGCAAGAAAAAAAAGTCCTCAAGGCTATTGAAGGTGAGCTTGCTACCGTGAAGGACCTTTTTACAAAACTCGTCTCCGCGCTGGATAAAGCTGTAAAGAAAGGTGTGCTTCACAAAAATAAGGCAGATCGTAAAAAGAGTGTTTTCACCAATCGCGTTACTGCAGGGAAATCTACTGTAAAAGCCGCAAACAAACCTAAGGCTCCTAAAGGCGAAAGCGCTAAAGACAAGTCCAAGGCTAAAGCTAAAATCAAAGCAAAGGCTAAAAAATAGTTTTTGAGCCTAAAAAACGTAGCTGTAAAAATTTATTCGCAGCGAAAGGGGCGTCTTTTGTTCCCCTTCACGTGGAGGAATACGAAGCAAGATTCCCCAAAGAGCTCATTTTAACCGTCCTAACAACGTGAATAAAATTGAGCAAGTTGCCGTAAGGAGTTGGATTAGAAGCTTAGTTATTATAAAGCCGTGACTAACCTGCACGGTTGGCATGAAATATTCGGGCTAGTTTTTGGAGAATGCTTATAATCCTAAAAACGGTAATGGATCGTGGTAAATTAACGTAATATGTTCAGCCTCAAAATGATTTTTCAACTGGCTCACGTACCTTCCAGGTATGCTTCGCCATTTTAAAAATCATTTTTAGACTAAGCATGCACATTAATTTTCTCACTCCCATCACCGTTTTTAGGATTATTTTTTCTCTATGATCAACTATCTCTGGCTTGCACTTTTACTCATCGGCATTCTCAGTGGCGTTCTCACCGGAAATTGGGATGCCATTACGACAGCTACCTTTGATGCGTGCAAAACAGCGATCATGACCATTGCACTTCCACTCAGCGGGGTCATGGCCTTGTGGCTTGGCATCATGCGACTCGCAGAAAAATCAGGCATATTAGAAAAACTGGCTACTTTTCTTCGTCCTGTTTTAACAAAGCTTTTTCCTGAGGTGCCAGCAAATCACCCTGCCATGGGATCGATCGTCATGAATGTGGCTGCCAATATGCTTGGACTTGCCAATGCCGCAACGCCACTTGGGTTACGGGCAATGCAAGATTTGCAATCACTCAATCGTAGACCTGATACCGCGACCAATGCGATGTGCACTTTTCTTGCGATCAACACAAGCTCGGTACAACTTGTTCCCGCAACAGCGATCGGCATTCTCGCAGCAGCTGGCGCCATTCATCCGAGTTCGATTATTGGAACAGCCATGGTCGCCTCTACCTGTTCCTTTGTAGCAGCGATTGTATCGGCAAAATTGCTGCAACGCCTTCCTCTTTTTAGATTACCCCCCCTACCAGCAGATACTTTTTTAACAAGAACTAAGCCATCGATACCATCAGCTTCTGCAGCCGATCAACAAAATAGAGGATCCTCTACTTCACCACAAAATCTTTCACCTATTGGAAAAATCAGCCTCCTTTTATTTATTGGGATTTTTGCTTATGCCGCTTGGAAGCTTATGGGAAAACCACGCACAACACCGGTTTTACCTTTTATTGCTGGCATCGAAGCCATTTCATTACTAGCAATTCCATTCTTGATTGGATTTTTTCCGCTCTATGCTTTTTTACGCGGCGTAGCTGTTTATGAAGAATTTGTCGAAGGTGCTAAAGAAGGATTTCATGTGGCGCTACGTATTTTCCCTTACCTCGTAGCGATCCTCCTAGCGGTTGGTATTTTTCGGGCTGCTGGTGGTATCGATTTTTTGAGTCACTTGCTAGCTCCTATCCTTGATGTCATAGGACTTCCATCACAGCTATTGCCACTCGTGTTTGTACGACCACTCAGCGGCAGCGCTGCAGTTGGACTTTTTTCAGAAATTGTCAAAAGCCAAGGACCAAATAGTTTTATCAGCCAGCTCGCCGGCACGATTCTCGGCGGCACCGAAACGACCTTCTATGTTTTGGCTGTTTATTTCGGATCGGTAGCGATCAAACATAGTCGCCATGCCTTGGCTGCAGGCCTTATTGCAGATACTGTTGGCCTCGCCGCCTCGCTAGTGATTTGTCATTTTGTTCTTCGCTGATATATACCATTCGCGAGCGAGTGGTATAAGAGTCTGTCTGAAAAAAATGATTTTTTTATTCCTGTTATTTTTATTTTTAAGTTTTATCCTCCTCTCGTGTTTCAAGTTATTTTTAATTCCATCAGCGCTGCCGAAATGAGCGCCCTTCCCAAAGAGCTTCAACTCGATCTTCTCTGTGAATTCCAAATCTTACCAATAGATCTTGAAAAGCTCGGCGATGAAAAATTTGGCATGATCAAGCGCGAAGGCCGAAAACTCTACCGCTACCGCTGCCTCGATTACCGTATTTATTTTGAGCCGCACGCTAACGGCTTGTTAGTTCATCGAGTTCTTCACAAAAACACCCTTCGTGATTTTCTTTTTCGCTCAAAACTTCCGATGACGGAGGATGAGCAAGTTGCGGATGCTGGTGCTTTCTGGCAGTTAATTGATGAAGCAAACGTAGCATAGACTCTTTTTTTATTGCTCCTATAACTCCTTAGGTTTACGATTCGTATCCTTTTATAAAATAGAGAATTAATCCCTCTGCCCATTATCTTATTTTAGAAAACAACACTTCCGTTTATGAATTCTCACCTTATCGAAAAAGCAGCTCTCGTCATCACCAGTAAACCATTATTAGTTAACATGGTCAGCAAGCGTGTTCGTCAATTGATGGCTGGCAGCCGTCCTTTAATTGATGATAGTTTTCGTATGGGTCTTGCCGACATTGCACTCTCTGAGATTGCTGCTGGTAAAATTATCATGATTGATCAGCTGCCGCTCGAAGAAGCCCTCGCCTAGCGGCTAGGCAAGAGGGGTTCAGATGAGAGTCCCTGCCACCTGAATCCCTGTTTTCCATGAGCGATATTGTTACAAATCGAAAAGCTCTGCGAGATTTTGAAATCTTAGATCGTCTTGAAGCAGGCATTTCCTTGGTTGGAACAGAGGTCAAATCGATTCGCGGTGGCCGTATTGACTTATTGGGAGCTTTCGCGCGCGTTCAAAAAGGAGAAGTCTATCTCTATGAGTCCACCATTCAGGCTTATGAACAAGCGAGCCATGAAACGCATGACCCAAAACGCATACGCAAATTACTCCTTAATAAAGTAGAAATAGCACGTCTCTCGGACGAGACATTACGCAAAGGAAGAACATTGCCAGCTCTGCGCATGTATTGGAGACATGGCAAAGTAAAAATTGAAATCGGCATTGGCAAAGGAAAACATGCTTCTGATCAACGCCAAGATTTAAAAAAGAAAGATGCTGATCGCGAAATAAAACGTGAAGTTGCACGCTTTCACAGGGATAAGCATTGAGCTTTTCAAACCACAAAAGAACACTAAAGTTGTTTTTGTTCGAAAGATTTATTTTTTTGACTAAAAACGGTGATGGGAGTGAGGAAATTAACGTAAAGGCTTAGTCTAAAAATGATTTTTAAAACGGTGAAGCATACCCAGTGGGTACGTAAGCCGGTTGAAAAATTATTTTGAGGCTGAGCATATTGCGTTAATTTGCCACGATCCATTGCCGTTTTTAGGTTTAAGAGTCGCATTTTATCAGCCTCTTAGGGCAATGCTTCTTTTTTAGCAGCTAAGAAAAAGTTATTTCTTTACTATCAACCGAGAACCAACAACCATTGCTTATCTCCAGAAGGAGATGAGCAATTACCTTTTCTCTATGTTGCTGATTATCGATAACTACGATTCGTTCACCTATAATTTAGTTCAATATTTTGGAGAACTTGGTGCAGACCCTGTCGTCTATGAGCACGACAAAATTAGTCTTGAGAAAATTCACTCACTGGCTCCAGAAAAGCTCTGCATCTCACCTGGCCCAGGTTCACCGAGTGATGCAGGTATTAGCAACGCTGCTATAAAAAATTTTGCAGGAATATTTCCTATCCTCGGAGTTTGTCTCGGGCATCAATGCATTGCAGAAGTTTTTGGTGGAAAAATTAGACGAGCAGAGCGATTGATGCATGGAAAAACTTCTCCAATTTTTCACAATGGAAAAGATTTATTTAATGGCTTGCTAAATCCCTTTGAAGCAACGCGCTATCACAGTTTGATTGTTAATCGCGAAACTTTCCCTGATTGTTTGGAAATCACTGCAGAAACTGTAGAAAAAGAAATCATGGGATTAAAACATCGTGAACTTCCCATTTGGGGAATTCAATTTCATCCTGAATCCATTCTTACCGAGCATGGAAAAGAGCTCTTAAATAATTTTCTGCAGCTCTGAAACAAATTTTTCACTCAACTGCCGCCCCACTAATTCAACGCTAAGGGGAAGAGAAGATGATATTTCATTTTTTATTGAGGTCATCTTGACGCCGGCAAGCCCGCATGGAGTAATTTTTTCAAAGGGAGAAAGATCCCCGCAGACATTTAGTGCAAGCCCATGAAATGAAATCCATTTTCGGACACCGACACCGAGTGATGCAATTTTGCGATTGTTAACCCAAACACCAGTCATTCCTTCGCGACGCGTTCCAACAATGGCATAACCTTCGAGCGTCTGTATCACCACTTCTTCAAGCAATCGCAAGTAGTAATGCAAATCACAACCAAGTAAGTGTAAATCGATGATCGGATAAGCAACCAGTTGCCCAGGCCCATGAAAGGTAGCTTGGCCGCCACGTCCAATGCGATGCAAAGGATGTGGTAACTTTTCACTACCAAGACTTGAAATATCCTGGGTTCGTCCAATCGTGTAAACAGGCTCATGTTCAAGCAACAACAGATAGTCCCTTTTATCGCTAGCAATTTTTTTGGTAACGAGCTCTTCTTGAACGCTTAGACCTACATCATAGCTAATGGAACCAAGCCAGCGTATTTCTACGCAGTTGCCAGTTACTAGTTTTTGGTTTGCAGTGTGTTGGTCGTGCACAAAAATTGTATTTATCGACTAGCGTTCTTTCTCATGATTTCAACTCCAGTTGAAACCATCCTTAAATGGGTAAGCCCAATGGCCATCGCATCGGCAGCATCATCAGGTGGCGTCTCCGTAAGTCCTAATAGTGCACGCACCATAAACGCGACTTGATGTTTAGCAGCAGCACCGCGACCAACAACGGATTGTTTGATGCGCTTGGGTGGATATTCATGAATTGCTAACCCCCCCTGTGCAGCAGTTAAAAGAACGACCCCGCGCGCAGAACCTAAAATAATTGCCGTAGTATAATTTTGAACATAAATAATTTTTTCTATTGCCAATGCTTCTGGACGATATTTTTTAATCACTTCCGTCAATCGATCATGAATGGCTATCAAGCAAGCAGAAGTGCTTAACTTTGGTGCATTGCTAATTACTCCATATTCTAAGCAGCGCGCCTTAGTGTTTGTTCCTTCAAGAATAGCAAAACCAGTGCCACGAATTGATGGATCAACAGCGAGAAGGAGCATTAGGAGGGGTTCAGGTGACAGGTCGCTTCGCCAACAGGTGACAGAAAAATTCCCATAATGACTAAATTTTTAATGGATCTTTTTATTTTGCAACCAAGCTTGTTTCTTTCAAGAAGAAAAAAATCTGTCTGTTTTAATTTTGATAACGAATATATTTTTTCACCTATACCCTTCTAGCGAACCGACCTGTCACCTGAACCCCTGCTAGCTAGTGCGTTCCCTGCATTCCAAATCCACCTAATGCTCCAGTACCTTCCCAAGAAGCAGGCTTGTTCCAGGGAATCGCGCTCACTGAAGCCGCCGATGGATCATCGGATAGGTTTTCACATCCAGAAAAAATTGTCGTTAAAGAAAGAGCAACGAGTAGTAGTGCAAAATTTTTCATGAAGTTATTTGCTGTTTTCTGGTCCTGTATAGATAACGACATCGCTAGGCTGAATGAAAAACCCAGATATTACCGTCTCTGGAATGATATCAGCTATTGAAGTGAGTGGCTCGACAGACGTTATTTTTACTTTAGCAATGAGCTGCGCGTCTCTTTTTATCAGCATTTCTGAACCTTTGATCACTCCATTTTGATCACCGAGATTAATGACGATAAATTTCCATGTCGGGTTGACAGCCAAAACTTTTCCTTCTAGCCCTCCGTTGGAAAATTTTTTCTTGTGATCTAATTCGCGTTGCTTGAATTCTTGAATCTTTTCCTGAGCAGCCTTCAGTTTGGCACTTACCTCCTCCAATTCTTTTTTTGTTTCACTCTCTTTTGATGATAGAGAAACTGGCACTTCTTGAAGTTGCTTTATTTGCTGCTGGAAGTTTTGAATGGAGGCATCGCGTGCAATAAGATCCTTCTTCTGCTGCGCTATCATTGCGGTTGCATCAGCAAGCTGCTTTTGCAGGATCGCTAGATTGTTCATCACTGTTTGTTGAACCTGCTGAGCTGCAATAAGATCACTTTTATTTTTTGCAACCTCCATGGCTTGAGCCGCCAATTCTCCTCTTGCCAAGGCTAGTTCGCCTCTGAGTGCAGCAGAAAGGCTCTGCTGATCGCTCATCATTTTATTTTTCCCAACAAGGATAGCTTCGTAGCGTTGATGGTTGAGATAACCAAAAAGAGCCGCTGCTAGCGTAAGGAGAATGGCAAGAGAGGTGAGAACTTTGATCATAGAAAGAATGTGTATTTTTAAAATAAAAAATCAATAGTGATAGCGCGCCTGTGCAAAAATAATTTTATCGGCTGTCACGCGATAAACAATTCGATGTTCTTGTGTAATACGTCGAGACCACGTGTTCCCACTCAGATGGCGGAGTGGTTCTGGTTTTCCTATTCCAAAAAATGGATCACGATGAATAGAATCAACGAGCTCCAATATTTTTAATGAAATCCTACGATCAGTACTTATCCAATAAGTAAGATCTTGAAGAAAAGCTGTCGTAAAGCTGATTTCTTGCTTTCTGCTCATACGAGATTCACTCTCTTTTTCAGCTCATCAATAGTCATGACTTCTCCTTCGTCACCCTGATCAATACGATGAAGTGTATCTAATAGTCGTCGTGCATTTGCTGGTGATCGTAAAAGATGCGCCGTCTCTAAGATTCCACGCCATTCATCAAGAGGAAGCATGACTACTGACTCATAGCCACGCCGTGAAATAGTAACAGGCTCACGGGTAGCAATGGTTTCATCCCAGACGGTTGCTAATTGCTCGCGAGCTTGAGTGTAAGAATAAGAAGCAGTGCTCATGCTTAGATTCTAACATGTACTGGAATACTGTCCATTATTTGAGGTGCTATTTTCAACTTTCTTGGCTATCTCCACATCAATAGCAATCTGAGCCTTCAATTCATCAAAGCTTGAAAAAATTTTCTCTGGGCGAAGAAAAGAGAGCAATTCTAATTCCATCTCCTCACCATACAAATTGCCAGCAAAGTCAAAGAGATGGATTTCTACGGTTGCTTCACAACAGTTCAAGTGACTTGTTGAAATTGAAGATATTTTCTGAACGGTAGGTCTCACACCAATATTAGCCACACCGGAAAAAGTTTTCCCATGGGCACGTGCACGGACAGTGTAAACACCAAACGGTGGGAACTGTGCTTTCTGGATAAAAAGATTGGCCGTGGGATACCCTATTTTTTTTCCACGTCCTGCTCCCTCAATTACAAGGCCTGCGATTGCATAACGCCGTCCTAACCCAGCAGCAGCATCAATGAGATGACCAGAGGCAATGGCTTGGCGAAGATTTGTGCTACTAATGCGCATGTTGCTAATTTCAACAGGTTCTATTCTAATAACAGAAAATTTCAGCTGCTCGCCTAAGCGATGCAATAGCGCGATATTTCCTTTGCCACCTCGACCAAATATCCACTCCCCGCCGACACAGATGGTTTTTAAATTCTGTTCTACAAGCTGTTGAATAAATTCTTCGGCTGAAGTTGCGGCTAATTTTTGATCAAAAGAAAGCAGAAGTACTCTCTCTACCCCAAGTTGTTCGAGAAGAGATAATTTTTGTGCTGTTGATGTTAAAAGTCGCGGAGCCTTATCTGGCCTAAGTAGAGTGGAGGGATGTTGATCAAACGTCATGACGACAGCAGTCCCACCCAATTTTTTTGCTTCCTGGCGCCCGCGATAAATTAAGGCTTGGTGACCACGATGAACTCCATCCATCGTACCTGGAACAAGAACCAAAGGCCCTTGTAGCGTGGCAAGCTCAGGAATGGAATTTAATAATTTCATGAATGTAGCGTTGCTTAGCAACACTGTAATGGGTGATGAGTAATGAGTCATGAGACACAATTACACTCGGCCGTTCTAAAAAAATTCTCAAAAAAACAAGAAGATCCTAAAGAGTTATAAAATCATGCTAATTTCAATTTTGAAATGCTTCGTGTTAAAAAAAATTCCTATGTTAAACCTAAAACGGTGATGGGAGTAAGAAAATTTAGACCTGGTGAAAAAACTTCTATCTCCTATTTTCCATCTCCTAGATTTACGCCCCCCTCAAACGCGAGACCTCCGGAAGGCTCAACACATGCGAGAGCAAAATTTCTCGTGGCGTTTCTTTGAGTTGATCAGCCTTGAAAGCTTTTTCTACGGAGAAGCGGCCCGATTTGGTGCGACGTAATGATTTTAAATGAGCACCACATCCTAAGTCATGCCCGATGTCATGCACATAGGTACGCACATAAAAACCCTTGCTGCAGACGACACGGAAATCAATTTCGTCAGCACGAATTTCTAAAATTTGATGTGCATAAATATGAACAAATCGCGGCTCTCGCTCGACCGTTTTTCCTTGGCGTGCAAGCTTATAGAGCGGCACTCCATCTTTTTTAATTGCCGAAACCATGGGTGGAATTTGATAAAAATCGCCATCATATTTTTCAAAAGCAGCTTCAACTATTGAAGCATCCAAGAGAGGCACAGGATTTGTTTCGATCACCTCACCGTCAGCATCTTGAGAAGAAGTAACCTCTCCAAGCTTCATCGTACCGACATATTCTTTATCTTCACTCATGAGAAGATCTTGGATTTTTGTCCCACGACCAAGCGTCATCATGAGTAGCCCTGTGGCTAAGGGATCTAGCGTACCGCAGTGACCAACTTTTTTTGTGCCAAGCGCACGCCGAACAATAGCGACAACATCGTGTGATGTCATCGCACCTGTTTTATCAATGAGAAGAACTCCGTCGATGTTGTTTTGCATAAATTTTTATTGTTGAAATAGCATTTTCAAGGGAAGCGAGTACCCGTTTTTCCACATCAGCAAGACTTCCTTGAATGGATGCTCCTGCAGCCATAACATGTCCACCACCGCCATATTCTTGACAGAGAGCGCAGGCATCAAAAGAACGATCTTTTGATCGAAGACTCAGGCGCACGCGATGATCCAGAAGTTCTTCAAAAAAAGCGGCGGCTATTACACCTTCTACCGAACGAAGATGATCAATAATTCCCTCGGTATCTTCAGGCTGCACACCAAGCAGGAGTGCATCAGCTCGAGAGAGAGTAAAACTTGCAATTCGATCATGACACGAAAATTTTGAATGTTGTAGGGCATGACGAAGCAACTCCCATCGTCGCTTAGGCTGATGTTCATACATGGCCTTGGAAAGCTCTCCTACAGGCACTCCAGCACGTAGTAAAGCTGCTGCAATTTCAAATGTTCGCGCCGAAGTACTATCATATTGAAATGATCCCGTGTCCGTAGAAATAGCGGCATAAAGATTAATCGCCATCGCTTGTGTGATGGCGATACCTCCTGATAAAAATCCTTCAGCAAGAATTTGTCCGGTTGCAGGAGCCCTAGGATCAATCAAATTTACACTTCCAAAATTTTCATTGCTAATATGGTGGTCAATTGTGACCCAAAGTGGCGCACAGGCACTCGTCAGAACCTTCGAACCGAGACGATTTTTTGTTGCGGTATCGAGCACAAGAATTGCATCAAAATTTTCAGGCTTCTCCGGAGGTTTGGAAATAAGATTTGCCTCAGGCAGGTAAGAAAACTTTGAAGGTAGGCCATCTTCATTCCAAGCACTCACCTCATGCCCTTCTTGTTTTAACCAAAGCGCTGCAGCAATTGTTGAACCAAGAGCATCGCCATCGGGCCGATGATGACTTACAACCAAGATACGGTGAGCAGGTTGAAGCGCTTTACAAATTTCAGAGAAAGAAACCATTATTCTTCTTGGCCAGAGGGTGGAAGCTCTTGATCAATTTGCTCAAGAAGAGAAATTATTTTTGTTCCACGTTCAATCGACTCATCCAGCTGAAAAAACAGGCTGGGTGTATATTTCAGAACAACACGCTTTGAAAGTTCCTTTTGCAACATGGTACGATTTTTTTGAAGAAGCGTTATAGCTTCTTTTTTTTGATGCGGTGTTCCGAACGCACTAATAAAAACATGAGCCCTTTTTAGATCAGGCGTAATATCAACCGCTCGCACTGAAACAAGCGCCGCTTCAAATTTCAGCTCACGCCCCACAACGAGCCCGAGCTCTCGTTTCATCAACTCACAAACTCTGATCAATCGATTTTTCATGGAATTAGGAGATAGGCTATGGACTATGGACTATTGGGTAGAAAGAAAAGACAAAAAATCTGAGAAAAACTATAAAATATAAACAGCAGAAAAAAGCCCTATCTTTAAAATTGATGGTTTATAATTTTAAAAATTTCTTTCCAGTAGTCCATAGCCCATAGTCCAATAACCTTTGTAAGTAAGAAATCCAGCGAGCAAGTCAAAAAAGCGTTGTTAAAAAACTAGCACCGAACACGCTCTCATCACAACGCCTGCGCGAATTTTTCGAGCGTATAACATTCGATTACATCACCAACTTCATACTCAGAAAAATCACCAAGACGAATACCACATTCTAAGCCAGCACGGACTTCTTTGACATCCTCAGTAAAGCGACGCAACGTTGAAAGTGCTCCATCATACATAGCCTGGCGACGACGTAAGACACGCGCACGTGCTGTGCGAAGAATACGACCATCACTTACTTGGCAACCTGCAATCATACCGCGGGTCAAATCAAAAATCTGTTTTACATCGGCGTGGCCAATGATTGATTCGCGAAGCTCTGGTTCAAGAAGACCCGCCATAACTTCACGCATCTGATCGACAAGTTCATAAATGATACTGTAGAGCTTAATCTGTATTCCTTCGTGACGCGCTGTGGCTGCCGCAGAATTTTCAACCTTGACACAAAATCCGATAATCACTGCTTCGGAGGCACTTGCTAAAAGAACATCTGATTCGCTAATAGGACCAACGCCTGAATGAATCACCTTTAAGTCAACTTTATTTTGAGGCAGGTCATCAAGCATACCTATGATTGCCTCAAGCGATCCTTGCATATCACTCTTCAAAATAATTTGCAGCACCTTCTTTTGATCTTCAGCAATATTTTTGAAAAGATTTTCTAATGTGGCTCGTTGAGGAGCTGCCAGCTTTGTTCCGCGAAGTTTTTGAAGTCGCTCTTCGCTAATTTGCCGCGCAGAACGCTCGGAATCCATCACGATGAATTCATCGCCAGCATTTGGAAGGCCGCTCAAACCAAAAACTTTTGCAGGTGTTGCTGGACCAGCTTTTTTTATTGACTGACCAACGTCATTAATAAGCTGCTTAATTTTTCCCCAATAATTTCCACAAAGAAAAATATCGCCAACTTTTAATGTACCAGCATTAACAATAACCGTTGTCGTCGGACCACGTCCCGCTTCAAATTGAGCTTCAATCACACTAGCACGTGCTATTTGATAAGGATTTGCCTTGAGTTCGAGCATTTCAGCATGGAGCAGCATCATCTCTAACAGATGATCAATTCCTTGACCTGTTGATGCAGAGACTTCACAAACAACAGTATCACCCCCCCAGTCTTCTGGAACTAATCCCTTTTCTTGGAGCTGGGCTTTGACACGATCAACATTAGCGGAGGGAAGATCAACTTTGTTAATTGCCACCATGATGGTGACTTTTGCAGCACGCGCATGGTTCAGTGCTTCAAGCGTTTGAGGCATGAGACCATCATCAGCTGCGACAACGAGAACGACAATATCGGTTATATTAGCACCACGCGCTCTCATGGCTGTGAAAGCGGCATGTCCTGGAGTATCAATGAAAGTCATAGGATGCCCATTGCGTTCAATCATGTAAGCACCAATATGCTGGGTGATTCCACCAGCCTCGCCGGAAGCAACTTTTGTGCGGCGGATAGCGTCGAGCAAGGAAGTTTTTCCATGATCAACATGCCCCATGAAAGTAATAATCGGCGCACGTGTCACCATTCCTTCAACCTTCTCTTCAATAGGTGGTGGAGGTGGAGCAATAATAGGGGCTTCTATTTTGTGAACTCCAGCACCTGCAACTCTTTTTTCCTTTTCAAAAATAAATCCATATCGCTCACATAATTTTACAGCAACTTCAGGCTCTACCGATTGGTTGATGCTCGCAAAAATATTCATCTCCATGAGGTCATGAATCATTTTAAATGGCTTCACATTCATCTGAGCTGCCAACTCCTTAATCATAATAGGCGGCTTAATGTGAATCACCTTGGGCTCAAGAGCAGGAGTTTCCTCGGAGCCTTCTATAATGACATCATTGTGCTGCTCAACTTCTTTTTCTTTCGAAACATCGGGAGCTTTTGGCGTTCTTTCTTTCTTAGCTAATAAATCTAATGTTTGGATAGGTTTTGGCGTTGGCTTAATTTTAGCTACTACGACAGGCTCTATTACCGGCTCTATTACCGGCTCTATTACCGGCTCTTTTTTTGCTCCGATGCGTGGCAGTGCCTTCCCTGTAGCTACTCGCTTAACACGCGGCTCCTCTTCAATTAAGGAAAGCCTCTGTTGAGGCTTCGGCGGTTCCACTATTTTTTCAACTTTAGGAACCAGAGAAAATTTTGGATCTACTGTTTTAGCATTCGAGGATTCACGCACAAAGCCTCCTAAGCGCGAAGAACTCGATTTACCAGAAGAGTTCTTGCTACTTTTGCTGCTATTTTTTGAAACAGATTTCTCTCTTCCTCGAAAGGAAGGAGAGCTAGAAGATTTTGAGGAGGTCGCTTTGATAGACATTAAATTAAAGGCAAGAGTTCGTGGTTAGCAGTTCGTAGTTCGTAGTATTTAGCTTATACCATTCGCGTGAGAGATTTAGGTTCTTTACGATCTTGTTTTTTTGCTTTTAACAAGTTCCCGCCTTCGCGGGAATGACGTAGAGGATCAAAGCGCTATGCAAGCATAACGTAAGATCCGCGAACGAAGCTAAAAACAAAAAAGGCAAGTAACAGAACCTAAAAATCAAACACGACTAGTATAACCCTTCGCCGCCTGTAAAATTGCTTCCGCTTTTTCAAGATCACACGTAAGTAAATCAGCAATATCACTTGGCTCGACAGTTACGATGACTTCTAAGGAATTCATTCCTCCATCAGCTAAAATCTTAGCCTCATCTTCAGTGACATGAAGGGCTGTAGCAAGCTCATGAGCAGCTCCAGCCATTTGTTGTTCAAAAACTTGTGCGGCTGTGCGATCTTCACTGATATTAAGTTCCCATCCAGTTAATCTTGCTGTTAAGCGAGCATTTTGCCCACGTTTTCCAATCGCAAGAGCCAAGTCTCCTTTGTCAACTGTAATATTAATCGTATGCGAAGGAAGATCCAACTCAATGCTTTTAATTCGCGTTGGCTTCAAAGCTTCCACTACAAATTCTTTGGGATCTTCGTGCCAGCGAATGATATCAACTTTTTCATTATTGAGTTCACGAACAATATTTTTTACGCGTGCTCCACGAACGCCAACACAAGCTCCTACAGGATCAACTTTTTCATTTGCGCTATAAACAGCAACTTTTGTGCGGAATCCAGCCTCACGAGCAATGGCACGAATCTCCACCGTATGATCACTAATTTCACTGACTTCAATTTCAAAAAGACGACGCACAAAATTAGGATGACTCCGAGAAAGAACAATTTCAGGACCTCTAGAGCCATTTTCAACAGCGAGGACATAAGCACGAAGACGATCACCGATAGTGTACTCTTCTGTAGAAACGCGTTCGCGTGATGGCATAACCGCTTCAAACTTTCCAAGATCAATGACAACATCGGAACGATCAAAACGCTTTACAGCACCATTGACAATTTCACCTGCACGGTCTTTAAATTCATCAAAAATCATATTTTTCTCAATTTGGCGAATTCGTTGCGTAATAGCTTGACGGGCGGTTTGTGCAGCGATACGACCAAAATCGGAAGGGGTAACTTCGACTTCCACTTCATCACCGATAATCACCTCTTTGTTAATTAAATATGCACGAGCTAACGAAATTTCCTCTTGAGGATTTGTGACTTTGTCAACCACAAGAGGTTTTGCAAAAGCGCGGATTTGTCCGTTCTTAGGATTAATATCAATGCGAACCTCTCGAGAAATCGAAAAGCTTTTTTTGGCAGCAGCAATCAAAGCGGTCGAGATAGCCTCAATAAGGACATCACGTTTAATACCTTTTTCACGCTCGAGGTAGTCGAGCATGGCGATAAATTCAGAGTTCATAGCGTATAAAAACCCTCGTGCTGCCAAGAGAATTTTTCTTATGCCAGCACAGAGAGAGTCGACTAATATGCTAGGTGATTGGACAATGGTCAATCTTAAACAGGTAGACAGGTTACAGGGATTCAGGTTACAGGTTACAGGTGAGACAAGTGACTGAAATTTTTTATCTGTTTCCTGAGCGCTGTAATCTGTAACCTGCAACCTGTCTCCCTGCTTTCCATGACCATCCAACAACGCGCCAGCTTGCTGGCAAAAAAATTAGCAGAAATTTATCCAAAAGCTCATTGCGAGCTGGTTTATAACAATCCCCTGGAGTTGCTAGCGGCCACAATTCTTTCTGCTCAATGCACCGATGTTAGGGTCAACAAAGTAACACCTCTTCTTTTTAAACGATGCCCTTCTGTAGCAGATTACGCTTTAATTTCTCAGGAAGAATTAGAAAAAATCATTCACTCAACTGGATTTTTTCGAAGCAAGGCAGCTTCCCTTCGTCGCTGCGCGGCGACCCTCATTGAAAAACATGAAGGTCACGTTCCTCAATCGCTAAAAGAACTTGCTGCACTCCCCGGCGTTGGTCGTAAGACAGCAAATGTTGTGCTTAGTAATGCTTTTGGAATTAATGAAGGCATCGTTGTCGACACCCATGTAAAACGCCTTTCGAATCGCTTCGGACTTACTAAAGAACATGATCCCGTAAAAATTGAATGCGATTTAATTAAACTTTTCTCCCGCAAAACATGGGGAGATTTTAGCCACTGGCTTGTCTGGCATGGCCGTAGACGTTGCTATGCGCGCAAGCCTGATTGTAAAGCTTGCGAGCTGCGTGAACTTTGCCCAAGCGTCGATCGCCCGGATCGGTTCAAAAAAAACGGTGATGGGAGTGAGAAAATTAACGTAAGAGCTTAGTCTAAAAATACTCTTTACCCTTCACTCTTTACTCTTTACTGATCCGTTCATGTGAACGGATACAGGGGTGCATTCACTAGACGAGGCTCTATTTTTTCCATAATTTCTTGAGCAATTTTTTCTGACGTTTGTGAAGCATCAACAACAATAAAACGATTAGGTTGCTGCGCCGCTAATTTCAAATAACCGTGCCGAACATCTTCATAGAAAGCTTCAGGTTCTTGCTCCATGCGATCGATAACAAAGTTCTCCGCATTACGCGCCCTCATGCGTTCACGTCCAACAGAACTTTTAAGATCGAGCAAAATCGTAACGTCAGGCAGCAGTCCACCTGCAGCAAAATGATTAATTGTCGCGACATCATTTTTTCTAAGCGCACGTGCTACCCCTTGATAAACTGTTGTTGAATCCAGAAAGCGATCACAAAGAACAATGGCTCCACGCGCGAGCGCTGGACGAATAATTTCTTGCACAAGTTGTGCTCGACTTGCTGCAAAAAGCAGAAGCTCTGTTTCTCGCGCCATCGCAAAGGAAGCCTCATCATATTGTAAAAGCGAGCGAATTTTCTCTCCAAGTGCCGTGCTACCTGGCTCGCGGAGAACCACGACTTCACGCAATGAAGAACCGTTATTTTTATTTCTCTGTAATTCTTGGGCAAGCCGCACAATCTGCGTTGATTTGCCACAACCTTCTGACCCTTCAAAGGTAATAAAAAATCCTGGTAGTGTCGTATATACCATTAAAAGTTGTAATAGAAGGTGTAGCCAAATACCGAAGAATTAGAATCTTACTTATACGCATAAATAAGGCATGTATCAGCCTTCGCATTCTCTTTTGAATCTACAAGCTCAATACCGATAAAATACTTTCCACTTTTTGGTGCAAGAAAACCGCCAGCAATTCTTCCTCCAGAAACAGCTACATCATCATGCCACGTATCTAATTTAATAGGATGTCCCATGGCATCATAAGCAGTGAGCTTTAGCTTGTAACCAGGCGCAGTGACAGCAGCCGCAAACCAATATTGATTACCTGCAAAAAGAGCCACCTGCAAAAAAGCAGGCTTCATGGGAACCAACGTCATCATCCAGTCACCATCGCGAACGCGAAATCCGTCATTAACTAATGCACCAACAAGATCAAGCGCACTCCTCTTTGCTTCCGCAAAAGTTGTTGTTGTTGTTGTTGTTGTCGCGCCTGGTACAAGCTTATTTGTCATCTCTACTGTTTTTCCTAAAAGAGAAGGAATAGCCAGGCAGCTGAGCAGAAAGTAAAGTGTAAAGAGTAAAGAGTGGCGAGTATTGCTCATTCGAAAAATTATTTTAAAAAACAAACTTTTTCTCATGAAAATTACTAAAAACGTGAATAAAAATGAGAAAGTTGGCGTAAGGAGTTGGATTTGAAGCTGATTGTTGTGAAGCCGCGGCTAACCTACACGGTTAGTGAGGCTTTAGAACGAACAGCTTCAGGCCAACTATATTGCGTCAAATTTTTTATTTTCATTCACGTTTTTAGGTTAACATCACTAGTAAAATTGGTTTTTTGTAGATGATTCGAAAAATCTACCTTTTACCTTTTATAGCATTGTTGGAGGGGGCTAAGCGCTGTTCAACAATACCTATGGCCACCACAGCAGCTCCTGCTTGGGATTGAATCGTTGATAAAGTTTCCTTACTCAACCCACGAGGTTCTTTTTCTAAAAGCCCGGAAATTATTGCGAGCGTATCTTTTACACGAATAACAAGCAGATCATTACGAAGCTTTTCGGGAAGAACCTCTAAGTCGAAAGCCAAATGCCTCGCTAACTCTGGCTGGTACAAAAGCACCGAACCTTGTGGAGAATAGTGATCTAAAACAATACC
>JBIRBD010000085.1:0-8502 GCA_044326465.1 Chthoniobacterales bacterium | reverse complement strand
TAAATTAGCGCAATATGCTCAGCCTCAAAATGATTTTTCAACCGGCTCACGTACCTTCCAGGTATGCTTCGCCGTTTTAAAAATCATTTTTAGACCAAGCCCTTACGCTAATTTATTAACTCCCATCACCGTTTTTAGGATTAATGGTGTTTCTTTGCACACAGAAGAGATGGAATGTTTGAGAAAATGGTGTCAAGCAGGAGAAAAATTGATGGCCTCTTCTGTTGCATGGTATTAATTTGCGATGCGCCTTATCCTCATCGCCATTGTCATTTTCCTCGCTGGGCTTCCCTGGCTTACGCAGCGTAGATCAGAGGATGATCGGTCACAGGAATTTCAAATTCCAAAAATTGCCTCCTCTCTCCATGAAGCGCCATTTTATCAGGAAGAAATTCTCGATGCGGATCAAAAATATCCAATGGCACATGTTGCCTCACTTTGTGAACTACCTGATGGAACACTGGCGGCAACATGGTATGCAGGGAGTGGCGAGGTGCAGCCTGATCTGCAAATTTATTTTACGACAAAAAAAATAAGTAAGAGAGCATGGTCCGCTCCGCGCGTGATCATGACGCGGGCGCAGGCAGCATCCGATTTGCAACGTTACATCAAGGCTCTGGGTAACGCGCTGATTTTTTCAGATGCTCAAGGAACCTTGCATCTACTTTATGTGACCATTTCCATGGGAAAATGGTCGGGTAGCATGCTCAATTTGACCTCATCCCACGATTGTGGCGTGACGTGGTCAAGGAGCGAGCGTTTGGCTTTGAGTCCTTTTTTTAATTTGAGTGAACTGGTAAAAAATGCCCCGGTGCCGCTTGTTAACGGTGCTTGGGTGATCCCAATGTACCAAGAATTTTTAGGAAAATTTTCTGAATTGCTCTGGCTTACGCCCCATAATGGTCGCTGGAGCTATTCCAAAAGCCGCATTACCGGTGGATGTTCTTTTTTTCAACCCTCGATGATAGTTTTAGGTGCACGCAGAGCCGTTGTTTTCTTCCGTGATTATTTGACGACAGGAAAAATTGCGATGGCTAGTACAGAAGATGTAGGTCGCTTCTGGAGCAATTCTGTGCTAACAACACTGCCCAATCACGACGCTGGGATCAGCTCCTTGAGCCTTCCCAATGGATGGCTGCTTTTAGCTTTCAATGACTCCACAGTTGCGCGCGACAATCTTCGATTAGCACTTTCTAAAGATGAAGGTCGTTCGTGGCAGCGTATTGCTACCATTGCAGAAGAACCAGGGGGTGATTTTTCCTATCCTTATTTAATGCAGACTCACGATGGAATAATCCATCTTCTTTACAGCTGGAAAAGGAAGCATATTCGGCATGTTGTTTTTAATGCCAGTTGGATTGCTGCTCAAAAAATAACGCTATGAACTTTCTTTTTCCCGCGCTCCCATTCTGGCTATTTTTGATTTGGTTGCTTCAAAAAATAACCAAGCGCTCCGGTTTCGTTGCCCTTTTTATCATGGCTCTTTTTTCTACAGTAGTGCTCTTATGCCCTATTCATGAGCTTTCAGTGGCACATTGGATCGCTAGCTTTTCTAATAGCTGGAGCATTCTACTGATCGGAATTTTAGTGGTCGCTATTTTAGAAAAAACTTTTTCGCATAAATTTTTTTCTCCACAGGATTGGAAAGCAGTCTGGTTTTTTGGAGCTGTTGCAAGCCTGATTTTATACCCTTCCGCATTAGGGCTTAGTCATTTCGATAGTTATGGCTACGGTTGGCATTTTGGGTTTCTAACGATTGCAACAGCGGTCATAGCCATTATTTTGATTTTGAAAAAAAATCAGTTTGGAATTTTGCTGCTGCTGACGCTTGCCTTCTTTGATCTGCACCTGCAGGCATCGACCAATCTTTGGGATTATCTCATCGATCCGGTTTATGGCTTTATTTCACTGGTGATGGCTCTTCATTGTTGTGTGCGTTCAATCAAAAGATCTTGATGAAAAAGATACTTCGCAACATTGCCCATCATGATATCGCGTGTTTCTTGTGCACTAAAGCGATCAATTAAGTTGAGCCGGCGACCAAGAATTTGTGCGCCTTGCAGATTTTCAGCGCTATCATCAGTAAGTGGCAGACTGATAATACAGCGAGAAACTTTTATCTTCATCTCTTTAAGAGTAAAAAAGGCTTTAGAATCCGTCTTTGCAGCTTCAGTAGATTGTGAAGGCGGGTTCTTATAGTCGTAAGGAATCAGCGCTCTGGCCTCAGGAAGTAAAAAGCGATATGATTCTTCGCGGGCATTAAAATTAATGGGGACCCAGATTTTTTTATCGCAAATAGCATCGCGGGCAGCTTGATCAAAGTGTCCGAGAGGTCCATCAAAGGGCAACAAAAAGGCAGCGTAGCACAGATAAAGCAAAAGAATCGCTGGGCAGAGAAAGGCGCGTGTTAGTTGCGGCTTGATGAGTCCAACCCCAGCGACGTCAAAGGTTGCCACTATGAGGAGCCAATAAATCGCCGGATAATGATAAACGCCCCACGATGTCGTTGCGAGATGTTGTTGCAAGAGAACAGCAAGACCGCCAAGTCCTAGTGTGATGATAGCAACTGCAGTCAGGCTAATGGACATGACCCAACGAGGAATCAATTCCCAATTCATAGCAAGTAGCAAGGCGAGTACTGGCATTCCAAGCAAGAGATAGCGTTCGTCACGTTGATTGGGAAAAGAAAAAACAACGAAGAGGGTCGCAACCCAAATCCAGAGCAGTCGTTCCGCGCGCATAAGGCTTTTGGACCGCAGGTAGGCTAGGACAAAAAGTGCAATCACTGCTGGAGCAAGGATGCCAGCATTGAGTGGGTAAGAAATGACATTTCGCCAGATGCTCGAGCCTCCCCAAAAAAAATTGAGCAAATAATGACTGTTGCCAGCGTCGAATTTCCCAATATTTTCTCTCCAAATAAAATCGTTAAAAATGGCTTTTGGATTGGGATCGAAGAAAAACCAGAGGCTAAAAACGCTAAGTGAAATGAGGCTAAGGAGAATGATTTTTCCTAAATCAGACTTCAACCAATCACGAAGATTACCATTGCGTTCATGGAAATAAGACCAGCCAAGAGCTGTAGCAAGAGGCGCTAGGAGCGCAAATGATTTATAGAGAAGTCCGATGCCGATGATCAGACCGAGAAGGGGAATGACTTTCCAGGAGCGAAAAAGATGTGGCCATTGCAACAAAATAAAAAATGGCAGAAAGAGCCAAAAAACTTCTGGCGCACTGGTGAGAAAACAACGGCCGTAACGAAAGGTCCCAAAAAAACTTAAATAAATAAGTGCGGCGAGAATTCCTGATGATAGCCCTAAATTTTCATGACGCTTCTGCTTGAGCTTGAGCAATCCTTGGCCTTTCTTTTCTCTATGAGACTCCGCAGCGTTTTGCGACGAAATGGTATCAAAATTTCCGGCTAGGCTTTCCGTGGTTTTTTTTCCTAGCAGAAAAAGCATCAGCGCGATGAGCAATGTATAAATTACGTTCGGGTAACGAAGATTCCAAAGGCTCCAGTTTTTTGCCCAACTAGTAGAAGCAATTCCTTGCCAGAAAAGGAGTGGTGGCTTCGTATTAGAGAGTCGTTCAATGGGGGCCTGCAATGGGAGTAAGTGGCCGCTCAAAGCAGTTGCGCGCGTCATCTGCGCATAAACAAGCTCATCTCCATTGGTGGCGATGTGGTCACTTCCTAAACCGTAGAAGTAGACAGAGCTAGTGAAGAAAAATATTGTGACGGGTAGCAAGTAGCGAGTGGCGAGTTGATGAAGATTCATGCACGTTACTCGTTACTCGCCACGTGTTACTTTGTCTATACAATCTCGAGCCCCAAGAGTAATAAAAACATTCGATCCTCATTTCATGAAACAAACTTTAGCAAAGGTTTATCGCAAAACAATGGCACATTATCTCAATCTTATTATTCCAAGCGATGGCTCGCTATTAGAAATTGGATGCGGTTGCGGCCTATTATTAAAGATGTTACATGGTGCTAGCAAAATAGGCATTGATGGTGAGGAAGCTGCTATAGAAGCAGCACGCAGCCTTAATCCGGAAGCGACATTTTTTGTAGCCCGTGGCGAAGAATTTGTTCCAAACAGAACACCTGAGTATATCTTGCTTTGCGATACGCTCAATAATGCGGACGATATACAGGCTGTTTTAGAAAAAGCACGCTCGTATGCTGCAGCTCAAACACGTCTCGTTATTAGTTGTTATAATACGCTCTGGCGGCCACTACTAGCTGTAGCAACATTCTTGGGATTGCGTGCGAAGCAACTCCCGATGAACTGGGTTTCACGAGCTGATCTTGAAAATCTCGTCGAACTAGCTGGTTGGGAGATTATCAGGAATGAGGCGCGGATCCTTTGTCCGTCCGAGATACCGTTCATCTCCCATTTTCTTAATCGCTGGATTGCACCACTGCTACCCTGTCTTTGCTTTGCGGTGATAGTCATAGCGCGACCTAGATCATTAGGTAACATTAAGCCAATGAGCGTTTCGGTCATTATTCCTGCACGCAATGAGTCAGGCAATATTGCTGCAGCAGTTGCTTGTACTCCACAGATGGGTCTCTGGACAGAGTTGATTTTTATTGAAGGAAATTCCACCGACGATACCTGGCAAGCAATTCAAAAAATTAAAGCAGAATATCCTGAACTCCGTATTAAGCTAGCGCAACAGCCAGGCCGAGGAAAAGGAGATGCAGTTAGGCTTGGCTATGCGATGGCAGAGGGGGAGGTGTTGATGATTTTGGATGCTGATTTAACAACCCCTCCAGAAGATATGCCAAAATTTTATCATGCTATTGCAAGTGGAGCTTGTGAGTTCGCCAATGGAAGTAGGCTCGTTTATCCGATGGAAAAAAAGGCGATGCAATTTTGTAATCTTTGTGTGAATAAGATTTTTGGAATTCTTTTTTCTTGGTTGCTCGGCCAGCAAGTAAAAGACACGCTTTGTGGAACGAAGGTGCTAACGAAAAAAAACTACCTGCGCCTGGCAGCTAACAGAAATTATTTTGGCGACTTTGATCCTTTTGGTGACTTTGATCTACTTTTTGGTGCCAATAAATTGAATCTCAAAATTCGTGATATTCCTGTTCGTTATCGGGAACGGACTTATGGATCAACCAATATTACGCGTTGGAGTTGTGGAGTATTGCTCTTGAGAATGTTGCTATTTGCCGCAAAAAAAATGAAATTTGTTTAACCTATACCTTTGTCGGGTGAATTTCAGGATTTTTTTACGCTGGAGTTTTCGGGACTAGCAAGACGTCAGAGCGTGTTGCTAACGAGCTAACAGTAGCGATGACAACGAGGATAGCACCGAAAAGAACCAGTAAAAATTCCTAAAATTCATTCGAGAAAGGTATAAAATCCAAAAAACCACACAAAGTAATTGACATAAAATTTATAGAGAATCAAATAGGCCAATCGATTTTGATAGTCTCTACTTTCATTTTTAAAAACCAACGCAATGATTACTGCAATCGAAAAGCATACTACTGCTGCGACTAGCGATAGCAAAAAGGCTCAAGAATTTCAGTCAAAAGTCTTTGAAGCTGTTAAAAAAAGAACTCCTTTTTACCTTTCTCAAGGTTTTACTAAGAAAGATCTCGACGAACTCTACCGCAAAGGGAATGACCTTTTTGCTGAAAAAGAATATGCAGAGGCGAGACAAGTCTTTCAGATCATGACGGCTTATGATCATACCGATAAAAGAGCTTGGATGAATGTGGCGAGAGTTGAAGAAGAATTACAAGAATATGCTAGTGCAGCTATTGGATATAATCGTGCTGCTGCCTTATTACCTAAAGACCCAGAGCCACTCATTCGTCTTTATCATTGTTACCGTGCTCTTAACAAAACAGAAGAGGTAGAAAAGATATGTCAAAAAATCTGCGCTCTTGTTCAAAATATAACAGGTATAAAAAATATTGAGACCTATCCCATTGAACTCTTTCAAGCAGCTATAGAAAAAAAACCTTTTCACACTCTGCAAACAGAAATCCCAATAACTGATGACGAGCTAGATCTTCTCTACGAAGAGGCTTGCAGCTTATTGGCACATGAAGAATTTGAGAAAGCTAATCAACTTTTTCAAGCAATGATTTATTTAAATCACCTGGATCAGCGTGGTTGGATAGGAGCTGCAAATTCTTTTAAATTATTAGAAAAATACGATCTAGCTTCAGATTGCTACATTAGAGCTGAATTTTTTTATCTAGAACCAGAACTTGGACTAGAGGCAGCTGATTGTCAGATGATGCTTGGAAATTATTCCAATGCTCTCAAGTTTTTTGAAAAAACTGCCAGCCTGGCCGAGCAAGACCCAAAGCATGACGAGATCAAAAAACAGGCTCAAGAAAAAATAACAGAGCTAAAAAATAACAGCTGGAACTCGGCTGTTTTCAAAAAAAATCATAAGAGAAAAGTTTCTTCAGAAAGTTTACCATCAGCTCTTTTTTCTGTTGCTCAAGCAATGATTTCGATAAGTGTCGACTATTTAGGTAGTACAGCTGATAAAGAAATTTCTTTCATGCGTGATGCTGGCAAAGTCAGGCTTTGGGAGCTTCTCTCCTCATTTAAGGAAGTCAAAGAACTTAAAAACCAGGTCGATAACTTCATGATTGTGCTTGAGTCTTTAAAATAGGAAAACAAGCAGAAGAAATAAAAAAAATAAAAAATATGACTCAAAAAGAAACCAATAACAGTAATGCTACTGAAGCAAAAAAAACGCTCTCTACTGTTTACCAAACCATAAAAGAGGGAAAACCTCGTTATCTAGCTTATGGTCTTAATGAGGAAGATATGGATTCTCTTTATAAGAGTGCATGTAATCTTTATTTAAAAAAAGATTACTCAGAAGCACTTGATCTTTTTAAACGATTATCCACTTATAATCAACTTGATCCACGTGGAGCGATGGGTATGGGACTTTGTTTTCAGAAATTAGAGCAGTATGATACAGCGGCTGCTTTTTTTCTTCTTTCTGCAGAGATTGAACCTGAAGCGAAAACTCTTTTTTGTGCAGCTAGTTGCTTCGTAGCTCTTAAAAATTATCCTGAAGCTGTAAAAGCTCTTGATAGGATTATCTCTCTTTTCCAAGAAATTTCTCATTGTAATGACTTAAGGGAAGAGGCAGAAGAAGCAAAAAAATCATTAATAGAATTGTTGTAACAACATTATAATCAACATAAAGTATGCAAAATTCAATCCTTAATACTAATCTTCCATCAATGCTTTCCTCTGAAGAAATAGAGGTCATTACTAAAAAAATCGAAAAGTTCATTCATGGAGGGCCTCTAGAAGAGCTTCATGAAAATCACGAAGCCTCTGAAAGAATGAAGCAAAGCGTTAAAAAATCTCTCAATGTATCAACGATATTAAAAAAACAAGCAGGAAAAATAGAAGGCTCAAAAACGACTGAAAAAGAATCCTCCACTACTGTTAAAGCAGAGACAATCCTTTCTGCTATTTACAAAACAATGAAAGAGGGAAAGCCTCGCTATCTTGCTTATGGTCTTACTGAAGAACACATGGATTCTCTGTTTAAGAGCGCATGTAATCTCTATGTCGAAAAAAATTACTCAGAAGCTATGGATCTTTTTGAACAATTAGCAACTTTTAATCAACGTGATCCCCGTGGAGCCATGGGTATCGGTCTTTGCTTTCAAAAATTAGAAAAATATGATGCTGCGGCTGTTTTTTTTCTTCGTTCTGCAGAGATTGAACCCAAAGCGAAAACTCTTTTCTCTGCGGTTGATTGCTTTGTTCCTCTTAAAAATTATCCTGAAGCTATCAAAACGCTGGATAAAATTATTTCTCTTTCTCAAGAAATTCCTCATGGTAATGACGTAAGGAAAGAGGCAGAAGAGGCAAGAATGTCGCTCATGCAATTAGCCTGACCAAAGATAGTCCATTTAACTTAAAAACATAAAAACCT
Organism: Chthoniobacterales bacterium; assembly: GCA_044326465.1. GTDB lineage: Bacteria > Verrucomicrobiota > Verrucomicrobiia > Chthoniobacterales > UBA6821 > CAIWMF01. The sequence goes on along the minus strand of JBIRBD010000085.1, from coordinate 561 downwards.
ACCTATCAAACTTATGGAATCATCATCTATTGGATCATCAGGGGCACCCATTCTTCCAATGCCCGTTGAAACAAGTAGTCACAAACCAAAAGTCCAGGATACAGCGGGTGCTAATGGTCAAAGCATGGCCGATGAGATGGTTGCTAGTGGTGAGTCACAGCAAAAGACTGATGGTAAAAAATTTCTCGCAGAGAAGGAGAAATTGCCAACTTTTATCCGTGAAGCAACACATAATCAGTCGGTAAAAGATGCAAAGCTTGAGTCAGCTGGTATTACAACACTTCGTGGCGATGCAATAACTTTTGATGCAACGGTTAAAAAGAAGTTATCCGAAAATGTCTCTTTACTTAATAAAAATTATATTGAACTAGAATTCTCTCCTTGGACTGAAGAGGTGCAGGAAAGCATGTTAAAAATAGCAGATATCATTAGTAAGGAAGATGTTCTAGCTACTGATGGTGCTTTTATGTATGAGGCGACACTGATGGGTGGAGGAATCCTCTTTGAAAAGCTTCTTGCTGCCGCGCGTGGTGAGATTACCGATATTAACGATCTCAATGT
>JBIRBD010000210.1:0-1836 GCA_044326465.1 Chthoniobacterales bacterium | reverse complement strand
GGTGCTAACAATTTCAATAAGTCAATATACTTAATATTTAAATATAAATTGTGGGTCATTTTATTGTATCGAAGACAAAATTAGTATCAGTAGTGTCCTGGATTCCCGCCTTGTATGTTGAAAAAGTGAGATCTTTGCATGACGTGGAGATCTGATTTTGAGGCCGAGCTGGCAGGCTTCTCCGAGAATGGGCACAACAGCTCGTCGGAGTAGAAGTCGGCCAGCCGGCCTCAAAGGGTTAGCCTAGCAGCAAACAAAGAAATTTGTAAACTGTTAGAACCGGACACCGGAAAAAACCGACGGGGATTTTCCGGAGGGACCTGCAAAGACCGTTTCCCTATTGGTAAAACTGCAAGGTTGATACCGCCGCGGAGTTTGGTCCGCAGGTCCCGTCCGGTTGAACTCGTACTGTTACTTGGGCCGAGCTCAAAGAGCTTGAGTCCGCATTTTACAAGGCTGAGTCATAACCCATCTCCGTTATAACAACCAACCCTATTACCATGAAAGAAAAAGATTCACTCATTTATCTAGGACTCGATGTTTCAAAAAAAACTTTGGATTGTGCTGGGCCTATCATTGATCACGCCGTCTTTGAAAATAATATCCAGGGTCACTCAGAGCTTGTGAAGTTTCTTATCGCTTTGAAGCAGCCTGTACAGATTGTTCTAGAGCCTTCAGGCGGCTACGAGCGTGCTGTCATCCAATCTCTCCAAAAAGCAGGAATTGCTGTCACGCGCGTTCATGCTAATAAAGTACGTGCCTTTGCCAAAGCCATGGGAAAATTAGCGAAGACCGATCGTATCGATGCTGCTGTTTTAGCTGAATTTGGGAGACTGACTCTAGCTCCTGCTATGATGCCTCACAACGAGGTTCTCGAACAATTACGCGCGCTTTGCGATCATCGTGATGATCTCATCGCTTCTCGAACGAGGCAGATCAATCATCTCGAGCAAGCTCATCAATGCATTCGTGGTGAGATCAAAAAATCTCTAACTTTCCTTGCAAAGCAGATTACAAACGTTGATCTGAAAATTAAAAAACTTATTGATTCAGATGGTGACTTGCAAAAAAAAGCTGCAACTCTGCAATCAGTAAGTGGAGTTGGCATTGTATCAGCAGTAACTCTCCTAGCTCATATGCCTGAACTTGGATTGGTCAACAAAAGAAAGATTAGTGCACTATGTGGTGTTGCTCCTTACAACTGCGATAGTGGTGCTTTTCAAGGTCGTCGCTTTATCAGAGGTGGACGTCCTAATGTTCGACGCATACTCTACATGGCAGCTTTGAGCGCTATACGCTATAACACTATCTTGAGGAATTTTTACCAAAGCTTAGTCGCTCGCAATAAACCAAAAAAACTGGCTCTTATTGCTGTTACCCATAAGCTCATTATTTATCTTAACAGTCTCTTAAAAAATCCTAACTTTTCTGTTGCATCTTAACACTGTTACTCCGCGGGAATGACGGACGCTTGGCGTGCGGTGCAGTTGAAATATTTTTTGTAGGCTAGAGCGCTCTCATCAACCAAATAAAACAAAAGTCTATTTTTTTAAATTGATCTTCGTAAAATAATATTCAGCTACTTCGCCCACTCAATGAATCCAGCCGGTCCGCCGCTCAAGTAGCCAGAGGTCTGTTTAAGGATCTGGCCTTTGGAATCGAGCAAAATCAATGTAGGGAATCCTTCTATGTGGTATTTAGCTTGGAGCTCTTCATTCTGATTTTTAACAGCGGCTGATTGTTCTTTGCCTTGTGGAAAATCAACGGTGACGAGGATCAGATTTTTTGCCGCGTAGGTTTTAAATTCAGGCTGAGAAAATGTTTCTTTTTCTAGTC
>JBIRBD010000185.1:0-2592 GCA_044326465.1 Chthoniobacterales bacterium | reverse complement strand
TGACAGGTAAGTAAGGCCTACGGCAAAAAGAGCAAAATTTATCCGACGAATTTTGTCTTAAGTTGACGCCATTGTGTGAACGGATACCACGAGACGTTATTTAAAAAATTCCTACATTAGTGACTGTGGATCAACATCTATTGTCATCTTAATTCCGTGAGGCATTGGAAATTTTGCTGTAACTTGCCGCACCACACGATTCATCTCTTTCATCGGTGTTCCGCGCAGTGCAATATGAAACCTAAATTGCCCGTAAGCTCGCTCAAGCGGTGCAGGCACTGCCTCGGCGAGCTGTACAGAAGAGGGGATTAATTTTTTTAACTGCTCTCGCAGTTGCTTTGCACAAAAGAAAACTTTTTCTTGCTCCCTTCCGCGAAGCTGCAAGAGGATCATTCGCTGGAATGGTGGATATCCAAACTCTTTTCGGAAGGCACATTCTTGATCAAAAAATCCTAGATAGTCGTGATGCCTCGCAAATTGAATGGAAGGACTCATTGGGGTGAAGGTTTGAATCATAACTTCCCCTTCGCGATCACCACGTCCAGCGCGACCTGCCACCTGTGTTAGCAGCTGAAAGGTTCTTTCTCCGGCCCGAAAGTCGGGCGCATGGAGACTCATATCGGCGTTGATAATTCCTACGAGCGTGACGTTGGGAAAATCGAGCCCTTTGGCAATCATCTGCGTGCCAATTAAAATATCAATTTGTTGCCGTCTAAATTTAGAAAGTGTTGCGCTATAAATTCCTTTTCCCCTCATTGTATCAGTATCCATTCGAAAAACTCGAGCCTCGGGAAATGCTTGTCGCACAGCTGCTTCAACGCGCTGCGTACCAATGCCTGAATATAAAATACCAACATCGTGACAGCTTGGGCAGGCTGTAGGAGGCTTCGCTGTATGACCACAAAGATGGCAGATGAGTTGATTTGTTACGCGATGAAATGTTAGCGAGAGGCTACAATCAGGACAGGTGCAGACATGGCCACATTGCGGACACATGAGTGAACTGGAAAAACCACGGCGATTAAGAAAAAGAATAATTTGTTCCGAGCGCTCTAAGCGAGCTGTCATCGCTTGACGCAGCGGAAAAGAAAGAACCCCGTCCGCTCCTTTGCGCCTTCCTTGAAGACGTAAATCAAGGATGCGTACAATCGGCATCCTCTGGTGATCAGCACGTTGAGGTAACTCAAGAAGACGATATTTTCCGATCTGCGTATTTTGATAACTCTCAATTGATGGCGTTGCGCTGCCAAGAATAATGAGGCATCCTTCATACTGTGCGCGCATTACTGCGACATCACGCGCATGATAACGGGGTGTTTCTTCCTGTTTGTAGCTTGTTTCATGTTCTTCATCGACAACGATTAAACCTAAATTATTCATTGGCGCAAAGATGGCACTGCGAGCCCCGATGGCAATTCGAGCCTCGCCACGATGTAAGCGAAACCATTCATCACGACGCTCTCCTTCGGAAAGATGACTGTGCAACACAGCAATGAAGCCTTTTCCTTTGGCGCTTTCAAAACGGGAACGAAACCGCTCAACCGTCTGTGGAGTTAGTGCAATTTCAGGAACGAGTACGAGAGCAGATTTTCCTAGTTCTAGCGTCTGAGCGATCGCACGAAGATAAACTTCTGTTTTTCCACTACCTGTCACACCATGCAAAAGAAAGGGAAGCGGTGCCCGCGATTTTTTTTCAAGAGCTAATAGTTCTTGATTGATTTGTGTGATAACCCGTTCTTGGTCGCTGTTTAATTTTGGAATAGGACTTTGTAGAAGTTCCTCCTCTGCAAAGGGATCACGAAGAACAACCTCTTCTTCTACTAAAATCCAACCATCATTAATCAATGCCGTAAGCGATGAGGCGGTGGCTACAGCTTCTTTTAATAAATTAGGAATAGGAATTTTTTTCTCACTGGCCATGAGAATATCAAGCAATGCTTTTTGTTTTGGCGCACGTTGAGAAATTTTCTGTAAAAAATCAGCTGTTGGTTTTTTTAAAAGCGATGCAACCCGAACTTTCTTTTCGGCAAGCGTATCCTCACGAATGGTGGCTGGCATGAGCGAACGCAAGACAGCATCAAGTGATGCACAATAATAATCAGCCATCCAATGCGCCAATTTCATCATCACAGGCGAAAACAGCGGAGCTTCATTGGAAGCTACCATCCCAAGGATTTCTTTTATTTTTGCAAAAGAAGTTGTTTTCTTAATTTCAAGTACCGTCCCCAAAGATTCCATGCGGCGTAATGGCACACGAATGCGACTACCGACAAAAACTTGCTTTGCTAGCTCCTCAGAAATTTTATAATCGAGCCGTGTCCCCTCGGTATGATCAATTAAAACATGTGCATACATACTAGGGTTTTGGCCTGTTGATTTTTGACTATTGGTTCTAAAATATCTCTTCTAAATAATTCAAAACCTCGTGCACTACGCCTTCAAAGTCTGTTCAACCTAAAAACGGTGATGGGAGTTAATAAATTAGCGTAAGGGCTTGGTCTAAAAATGATTTTTAAAACGGCGAAGCATACCTGGAAGGTACGTGAGCCGGTTGAAAAATCATTTTGAGGCTGAGCATATTGCGCTAATTTA
>JBIRBD010000016.1:0-20643 GCA_044326465.1 Chthoniobacterales bacterium | reverse complement strand
CTTGCAGAGCTTCAAAAACGTGTGGATGAAGGAGATCCAGCTGCTGCTGATAAGCCTGTTGCTGATATTAAGATAGATTTTGCGATGTATAAAGCTGATGCTAAAGCTGCTACAGCTCAAGCCGTAGTTCAAGCCGTAGTTCAAGCCGTCGTCAATGCTAAAGCAGACTTTGATCAAAAAATGGAGACTCAAATAAAAGCTGCCGAGCATGCTAAAGCCATTGCGGAAAATCGTGTTGCAACGTTAGAAAGCGACCTGCTGAAAACCGGAGCCATTGCAGCGGGTAGTAAGGCTGATTTGGAGGATGATGGATCAGATTTGTCAGATTACTAAGTCAACACAAGAAGAGGTCCAACGCATCATTAGCCCACTTGGTGATGGCGAGGCCTAAACCTAAAGTTCCTATTTCGCTCGCGTGAACGGGTAACTTTGCGAAAGTCGGGTTAGTTTTTTTACTCCCCTTTTTTGTAAAAAAAATACTTTCGAAATCTATTCCACAAATTCTAACTGATCCACACGCGGGACTAGGCCTTGATCTGCGGCACGTCCTAAAAACTCACGGATCGCAGCCCTGCCACGTTCGCCATAATCAAGGGTAATGTCATTGACATACATGCCAATGAACTCATCGGCGAGGGGAACTTCCATTCCACGCGCATGGGTCATGCTGTGATCAACGGCAGCAGCTCGATATTTCAAGCCATACTCGATACTGGCTTTCATAATTTGATTAATTTCGTGACGTTGCTTGAGAGAAAAATCTTTTCGAATCACATTTCCTCCGAGCGGCAGAGGTAGATCGGTTTCATCTTTCCACCATGCACCGAGGTCGAGAATTTTGGCAAACCCCTCCTGGGCGTAAGTTAGCTGGCCTTCGTGAATGATTAATCCAACATCAGCAACTCCCGATCGCAGAGCATCAAAAATTTTATCAAAGGGAATGACCACAATATCAAAACTCCCGAGGCATAATTGAGCAGCAAGGTAAGCACTTGTCATCAAGCCTGGAATGGCAATGCGTTGCTTGCGCAGCCATTTTTTTTTCTCCTCAAGCGAGGCATCATCGGCTGGAAGTCCACCGCTCTTCGAAACGAACATTGGTCCATACCCATCACCCATACTCGCGCCACATGGGAGCAACGCATAATTGTTCAGAATGTGCGCATAGGCATGAATCGAGACCGCTGAGAGATGAAGTTCTTGTCGCAGTGCTCGTTCATTGAGTGTTTGAATATCCTGTAAAATATGTTCAAAGCGATAACCATGCATCGGAATTTTCTCCGTCGCCATCGCGTAGAACATAAAGGCATCATCAGGATCGGGTGAGTGACCGAGAAGGTAAGTAGGAGGCATAAGAAGTAATTAGTAATTGTTAATGAGTAATGAGTAGAAGAAACTTTTTATGGATATCATTATTACCCATTACTTTTGAATTAGCGCTCGAATCATCGTCGGCCCTTGATAAATAAAGGAAGTGTAAATTTGTAAAAGTTGGGCGCCGGCAGCAAGACGTTCTGTCGCAGTTTCAGGACTATTAATACCGCCAGAGGAAATTACCGGAAGTTGAGTGTGCTCGCGAATAAATTTTAACGTCTTCAAGGCGCGGCTGCGCAGCGGCGCGCCACTGAGTCCACCAACTTGATCCGATCCTCCAGGAATAGAGGAGTGATCAAGAGAGGTATTAACCGCAATGAGACCAGAAATTTTTTCTTCCTCGGTAAGCTCTATAATGGAGATGAGATCTTCCTCGGCAAGATCCGGAGAAATCTTAATAAAAAGAGGCTTAGCAGAGGATCCCTCCGAGTCGCGAAGAGTTTTTACAATTGTGGCAAGTGCCTCTTTTGCCTGAAGCGCACGTAACCCAGGTGTGTTGGGGGAGCTAACATTGATGACATAATAATCACCAAGACCACGGAGCCGTTGAAAACTTGTCAGGTAATCGGAGGCAGCTTCTTCTGGCGGCGTAATGCGTGACTTACCGATATTGATACCAACAGGGATGCGTGGCCAGCCTCCACTCTCTTTCAAATGGAGGAGCCTGCGAGCAATAGCATCGGCTCCTTCGTTATTAAATCCCATGCGATTAATCAATGCTTCTTGTTTAGGAAAACGAAACAAGCGTGGGCGCTCATTTCCAGGCTGCGCATGGGCGGTAATCGTGCCAACTTCGATAAAACCAAATCCAAGCGCTTCCCAGGCTGGCAGTGCGATACCGTTTTTGTCCATGCCAGCAGCAAGTCCAATAGGATGGGGAAAATTAATTCCTGCAACAGTACAAGGTGCTTGAGAAATTTTTCCTGACGTTAAATCGGTGATTTTTTTTACAAGCCATGGGGCATAGGATCCCCATTTTAAGAGGGTCATTACCTGCTCATGGGCATGTTCTGGCTCCAGTTGAAAAAATAATGGACGGAGAATGTTTTTATAAAAGTTCATTTTTAAAAATCTTTTTGTCTCACTTTCCAATACAAAATTGACCAAAAATTTCACCGAGAATTTCTTCGGTATCAGCGGTTCCAACAACTTCACCAATAGCATCCAATGCTGCGTGCAATTCGGTAGCAAGGAGCTCTGGTGGTTGTTCTGTATCGAAGAGCTGGAGAGCATCGTTGAGAAATTGCAAGGCGCGCGCTAGGCAGACTGTGTGGCGTGCATTGATGGTAACCGAAGAGAGAGGTGCTTCTGTTGGTGTAGGTTTCTTACTAGTGACGCGCTCAATGATAGTCTTTACAAGCACCTCTATCCCTTCGCCCGTTGCGCACGAAATGGGAATCGCAGTCGGATAGTTATTTTCTAAATGCAAACGATCCTGAGCGGAGTCGATGAGATCAATTTTATTCAGTACCAATAATTCGTTCGTCGCAATAGAGCTTATTGGCTCCTGTAGCTTCTTAGCATCAACAATATGAAGAGCGAGATCAGCGCTAGCAGCAATTTCTTCTGCGCGACGTACTCCCTCTTGCTCTACAAGATCATCGGTCAAACGTAGGCCAGCAGTGTCGACGAGACGAAAAGGAAATCCACCAAGCGTTGCGATTTCTTCAATTGTGTCGCGCGTCGTGCCAGGAACATTGCTAACGATAGCGCGATCAATTCCCAGCAGGCGGTTCAGCAGGCTCGATTTTCCTGCATTGGGAGCACCACAAAGAGCAAGCCTCATTCCCTCACGTAGCACGCGGCCTTCATCAGCTGTTGAGAGTAAGCGTAAAAGATGTTGGCGGTTTTCCTCTAGGTGCGCGCGCAACGCATGACCAGTTGCTGGAGAAATATCTTCCTCCGGAAAATCGAGAAAAGCTTCGAGGTGAGCAACTGCTGCTAAAAGATTTTCGCGTAGTAGCACCATCTCATCGCCCAGCCGCCCAGAAAGCTGTTCCGTAGCGGCTCGTTGGGCGCGCACGGTTTGTGCGGTGATGAGATCCATAATGGCCTCTGCTTTGGTGAGGTCGATTTTCCCATGGAGATAAGCTCGCTGCGTAAACTCTCCAGGACGAGCTAGACGCGCACCTGCTTCCAGGGCTGTTTCTAAAACACGACGTGCAACAAGGGCTCCACCATGACCACTAATTTCAACAACATCTTCACCGGTGTAACTTTCAGGCGCCCTAAAAATAGAGAGCAAGACTTCGTCAATTGTTTCACTCTCGCGGATAATTTTCCCAAAATAAAGTTGTCGAGACTTCATCAAGGAGGGCTTTGTTTTTCCACGAAAAATTTTATCTGCGATAGGCACGGCCTTATTACCAGAAAGCCTAAGTATAGCGATAGCCCCTTCTCCTGGAGGTGTTGCAATAGCGGCGATGGTTTCGTTCATCGCGCAAATGCTATCGATTAAAAAATATTTTTACGAGTGGTATAGCTTCTAATTTTTTGAGCAAAGAGATCGATCTCTTCAAAAGTGTGATTAGCACTTAGCGTAATGCGTAGTCTAGCTTTTCCTCGAGCTACTGTGGGATAGCGAATTGCAGGAACAAAAAAACCACCCTCAAGCAGTTGCTCTGCGGCGGCGAGAGCGGTTGTCTCTTTTCCTAAAATGAGTGGGAGAATGGCGCTGGCTGCTTCGCAGCAGGTGAAGTTGAAAGTTGAAGTTGAAGCAGTTGATTCAAAGAGTGAAGAGAGAGAATGTGTTAGCTGAGTAATATTTTTCCAAAGACGATCTGCAAGTTTCTCTCCTTCTGTTGAATTGATGATCTTTATTGCCGTCCGCGCAGCCGCTGCCACAGCGGGTGTTGGCGCAGTCGAATAGATAAAACTCCGTGTGCGGTTGATAAGATAATCGATGAGTAAGCGCGAAGCGCAGAGGTAACCGCCAGAAACACCAACAGCTTTACCAAGACTCCCCATCTGAATATCAATGCGATCGTTCAAGCCTAACTCACCTGCAAGGCCCCCCATGCGACCTTCTTTTTTTCCACGAACACCCAGAGCATGGGCTTCGTCGAGAAAAAGAAGAGCTCCATATTTTTCTTTCAGCGCAACAACTTCTTTTAAAGGGGCGGCGTCACCATCCATGCTAAAAATTGATTCGGTGATGATCATTATTTCGCTATGAGGAAACTTTTTGCGTGCCCAGATCAGCTGTTCCTCCAATTGCTGAAGATCGTTATGACGAAAAACACGAAGTATCGCATTACTAGCGCGTGCACCATCAATCAAACTAGCATGAGCCAATTTATCCAGAATGATGACATCCTCTTTTCTCATCAATGCCGGAATGGCTCCCGTAGAAGCTGCGTAGCCTGTTGAAAAAACAAGGGCAGCCTCTGTCTTTTTTGCAACGGCAAGTTCTTCTTCAAGTAGTGCATGTTCTTTGCTTGTTCCGCAAATAAGGCGTGAGGCCGTGGCCCCATTTCCAAAACGTGTCATGGCTTCTAATGCCGCCTCGCGCAAGGCTGGATGGGTGGAGAGTCCCAGGTAATCGTTGGAAGAAAAATTACAAAGTTTGCAGCCTGAAAGCCTGATCTGCGTTTCCTTTATTTCTTCGATCACGCGCAGCTGCCTTCGCTGGCCCTTTTTATCAAGCTCTGAGAGTTCGAGACTCAGTCGTTGGGCAAGGCTCATAAATGATTATAATGAAACAGTTTTTCCTATTTATTGCCGAAGGCAATGTTACTACAACTTAAACTTAAACTAGTTACTTAAACTAGAGATTGTTCCAATTCTATTGGGACAAGCTCTACATAGCAATGCCGCCATTTCTCTCACCGCTTGCTCCATACCGACAAAAACTGCACGCGAAACAATCGAATGACCGATATTGAGCTCAACGCAATGAGGTAGTGATAAAAGAGGCATTACATTTTCGTAATTCAAGCCATGGCCAGCATTTACCTGGAGACCAAGACTAAAAGCCTTTTCCGCGGCTGCATGAAGTCGCTCAAATTCAGCGCCACGCCTGTCATCATCAGCCTCAGCATAAGCTCCCGTATGTAATTCTACCGCATTGGCACCAAGCAGAGCCGCCGCTTCAATTTGATTTATTTCTGGATCAATAAAAAGGCTGACGCGAATGTTTGCCTTTTGAAAAGCAACAACGGTTGACTTCAATGCCTCGCAATGGCTGATACAATCAAGCCCTCCTTCGGTTGTCACTTCTTCGCGTGTCTCTGGGACGATGCAGACATCATGCGGCTGCAAGCGCAGAGCGATAGCTACAATTTCTTGGGAGTTACCTAATTCGAGATTGAGTTTTGCAGAAACAGATTTTTTTAATTCAAAAAGATCGCCATCTTGAACATGCCTCCGATCGTGACGCAAATGAAACGTAATACCAGATGCCCCACCCCGCAAAGCAGCCAAAGCAGACTCAATCAAGTCAGGCTCGCGGTTGCGTGAAGTTACGTTTTTTTGATAGCGGGCCTCGCGTAAAGTCGCTACGTGATCGATGTTGACGCCGAGTAATAAAGACATTGGAGGGTTAGCATTTCTCACGTCGAACAGTCACGGTTACATAATCTGCATTAGGAAGAATAAATTTTTTTATCGTTAGCTCTATCCAACGAAGTGAAAATTCAGAGAGAAGGGATTTTGTAATTTCATCGGCAAGTGTTTCAATAAGACGTCGAGGACGTTCCTTGCAAATCTGCTCAACACGCTCACTAACAGCAGCATAATCAACCGTTAAAGAAAGATCCTCATGAAGATCCTCTGGTTGTGTTATCGATGCAAATCGTAAATCAAAGGAGAGTTTTTGAGGTGTTACTTGTTCTTCATCGAAAACGCCGATCTGTGTTTTCACAGAAAGACCGCTAATGCTGATGATGCGTTCTGGTATTGCGTTCATCTATTAGATGCTAAATTTTATTTCGCGAATTACTTTTGCTCCAAAACGTTCTTGTAGCTTGCGTTTAATGTCAGGTTTCCAAACGCGATCCAATTCGTAGCGAACAGTCGGTTGCAATACGCGCACATGAAGGATCCCTCGAATGAGCTGTTGTGGCTCGGAATGTTCTGCCAAAAAATCACCAACGAGTTGCTTCCAAGCCGTAATAATTTCATTTTCTTTAATACGACTATCGAGGCCAAGCTTGCGGATGACTTGACCGAGCACATCGACAATGCCGGAGGAACGATCCTTTTCTTCCTTATCTGGAAGTCCACGCCATTCGAGCAGAACTCTTTTGCGCAGGAAATTAGCACGCGCTGTCACCTTAAAATAAAGAGCCGTTAGCCTTGTTCGCCATCGTTACCGATTGCTTCTACAGGACAACCTTCCATGGCCTCTTTGCAGAGCGCTTGTTCTTCATCGGTCTCCGGTTGTTTAAAAACAAAGGAGTGTCCACCGTCATCGTTGCGCGTGAAGTTAGCAGGGGCAGTTTCGCGGCAAAGATCGCAATCGATGCATTGATCATCGACATAAAATTTACCAGGAACGTTGTCGTCGTATTTGTTTGCAAGGTCAGCCATAAAAAATTTGAAAGAGTGGAAGGGCAGTCTAAGAAAATAAAATCGTTCTGTCGAATTACAAAAACAGGAGTAGCTCAATTACTTTTTTTGCCACCACTTCTGGAGCAACATCGGAAAGATTTCCTGTGGGACTAGCAATTTCATAGCCTCTCTTGGAATAAGGCCGCCAGACACTGGGATCGATATCGCCAAAAAGAGTCACCGTCTTGGGGCCAAGCGCTGCTGCAATATGCATCGCTCCACCATCAGAACCAACCACGAGATCGCAGCTAGCGAAAGCAACCATCAGGCTTCTTACATCGGTTGTCGGTTGAACAAGCAACTGATCTTTCGGAAAAGCAGCCTGCAATTCTGCAGCAAGAAGATCATCTCCTGGATGTTGTGGATGGTCTGGCAAGCCAGGTGACCAGAGGATGCGAAGACGTGCATGAGGGAGCAGGAGATTGATCATTTTTTCCCATTGCTCAAAACTATAGCGCTGTTTTGGACGACGGGCTGAAATCTGAACACCGATAATGGGTTTACTTTGATCGCCTGGCACAGCGGCGCGTTCTCGCTCTACTTGGGTTTTCTCTTTTGCAGAAAGAAAAAGCACCATTCCATCAGGCGCTGGATCATCGATTCCAAGGGCTTTTGCATAGGTCACAACCTGGAGCACATGCTCATCGGTATGATTTATTTTTATAGCGTGATAATTGCGAGGAAGGGGACGCTCTGTTGTTTCTGCGCCACAGATTATTTTTGGGTGAATAAAATTGGCAATCTGCGTTGTGCGACGATTGAAAATAGGAACAGCAATAATAGCAATGTCGTAGCGTTGAAGGCGCAGTTGCACGAGGAGAAGAAATTTTTGAATCCAGGCAGCGACTTTTTTCCTAATACTGGGAAAATGTTTTGCTTTGTCATAGTGCCAAACATGAGAAACACGTGGATCATGCTGTAAGAGAGCCACGTTGTAGGAATTCCCAAGCACATCAATCATAGCGCTCGGATAGGCCTTGCGAAGCACTTCCAAGAGAGGCGTCGTACAGGCAAGATCACCAATATTGTCATTACGGATAACTAAGATTTTTTTCATAAGCCTTTTTTTTAAAATCATTTTCTGATCATCTTAGGTGTTACTCTTTTTATCCAAACTTAAAATTTTTATGAGCTCTGCACAAACTTCTCAACTCCTCACCTCCTCAACCCCTCAACCTTTACAGCCCATTCTTCCAACAGAAGGACGTCATGTCTTGCATCTTTTTTTCCGCTTAGAACAAACAGGCTGGGATTCACTAGAACCGCAAGAGCAACGTCATTACAAAAAACAGATGGAGGCGCTTGTAAAAAAAATCCAAGGGCTTCCCGACACACAGTTGCTTACTTTTAGCATGGTAACGCCAAAAGCTGATCTCGGCTTTATGCTGATCACTCCTGATCTTCACGTTGTTGATGTATTTGCAAAAAAATTAGAACAAACGCTCGGTCCTGGAATGCTGACACCGGCTTATTCCTGGCTCTCCATGACGGAGAGGAGTGAGTATGGAATGAGCGATGATGACTATGCGGTGAAATTAGAAACTGAAGAAGGGGTCGCGTGCAACACGCCTGCTTTCGAAGAAAAGATGGCCGCTTTTCGTGCACGTACTGGAAAATATGTTCAAGAACGTCTCTATCCGCAGCTGCCGGCAGCAGCCGAGTGGCCTGTTTTTTGTTTTTACCCAATGTCAAAACGTCGCAATCCAGAGCAGAACTGGTATGGACTTTCGCTCGCCGCTCGCAAAGAGCTGATGCAGGGGCACGCGCGCGTCGGGCGCACCTACGCGGGACGCGTGAAGCAATTTATTTCAGGCTCCACGGGACTGGATGATCAAGAATGGAGTGTTTCGCTTTTTGCAAAAACAACCAGCGATATCAAGGCCATTGTCTACGACATGCGCTTTGATGAAGTCAGCGTGAAGTATGCAGAGTTTGGTGAATTTTTTATCGGCATTCAGATGGGCATTCCTGCACTCTACGAGCGACTGGGAATAGCAATGATTTAGAGCTTTCCGGAGAGATTGTTTTTATTAAAAAACACATAAGGGTTCGAATATGGATCAAAAACTGACCCCATTTCAGAAGACCTCTCCATGAAGCAAAGGAAGAAATCACTGAAGTATGGCAGCTGATTTTCTCAATGTAGTTTGACAAAGCGTTTGTTTTCTGGTTCATACATTAAATGTCTTTTCCGTCTAAGCCAGAAAACAATCCTGAGAAAAAAATACACGCTGCTCACGATTTGTTTTTTAGGAAAACGATGAGCAATCCTCGAATCGCCTTAGAATTTTTTGAAACGCATTTGCCACCTGAGATCTTTGCCGAGATTGATTCAGGCTCTCTATACATTACAAAAGAGAGTTTTATTGATGGTGAGTTGCTCAAGCTCAAGCATGCCTTCACACGCGATGTGATTGTTTGCATTCAACAATTACAAGAACTCCTCCAAGCAGCTTATATACCATTCGCGTTTGATTTTTAGGTTTTGTTACTTGTCCTTTTTGTTCTTAGCTGCGTTGTCGGATCTTGCGTTATGCTTGCATAGCGCTTCGATCCTCCGTCTTGCTGACAACAAAAAATCCAGCGTAAAAAATCTAAAACTCGCACGCGAATGGTATAAAAATAATGAATGGGAACTTTTAAAATCAGCACTTTCATTTTTAATTCATACTCAAGAAGACAAACAAGCTGTTGTTACAACATTTAAAAAATCATTGTCACAACAAACCACGTCAAAAATTATGACTATAGCTGAACAATTAATTGAAGAAGGTCTTCAAAAAGGTCGCCAAGAAGGTCGCCAAGAAGGGGTTAGAGCATTACTTGAAAAACAACTAATCCGTCGTTTTCCTAGCGATGGAAAAAGATTCTTCCATCTCATCAATGATGCTGATAGCGACACCCTTTCCATGTGGGTTGAAAGGCTCATGGATGCAAAAACAATCGAAGAAGTTTTTATTTATTAGTGGAGAATGACAGGAGTTCAAATTTCAAATTTTTGGAAGCGCTGTTTTTTTAAATAATGGAAGCAGCATCTGCCACGACAGAAGAGGGATGCATTAAGGTTCGTGATAATGCTTTGAGTCCTGAAGAAACTTGGAATAAGAGAATAGAGGGTTATCAAAAAATCATTTCTGGAAATATCACTCAGGAAGAAAAGGATGCCTGGACTTCTGCGATGAACAACGCCACAGCTCAGAGAGATATCTTTAGCCAACAAGTGGCCATGGCTAATGAAAAGATCGCCACACGCTGCTTCGCAGCAGTTGAAGTTAAAAGTTTAAGTTTAAGCGCAGAAAGAAATGTAGAATTAAAAGTCGAAGCTTCAACTTCAACTAATAACTTAGACTATCGCGAAGCGATTAGTGCGCCGCCGACTCCTTCCCCTTCATCAGCCTCAGCGACTTTGAAAACAGGTTCTAAAGCAGAGCAAGAGAGGGATAAGCAAGATGAAGCGACGCGAGAGGAAGCAAACCCAATCGAGGCCAAGCAGAAGGAAGCTAATCAAAGCGAAACGAAGAGAGATGACGTTAAGCAGGATTTAGAACTTCAGGATTTGTAGCTTTCTTCTTGGTAGCAATGTTACAAAAAAGAATTCACCCCAAAGAACATAAAGATTACACAAAAAACACAAAAAGAATTTTTATAAAAATTCTAAGTACTATATCATGAGCCCCTTATCCGTTTTTAAAATACCCAGAAGGGGTTTATTCGCAACGAGTCTATTTTGCTTGCTCGCCTAGATTGCTTCCTCTCAAAGGCTGGAGTATTTCCTCGACTTGGCTTTGTGTCATTGCCGTAGCCAAAGCAATCTGTTCTATGGAAAAACCAGCGTGATGCATGTTGATTACAACTTCAGCCTTACCTTCAGCCTTACCCTCAGCCTTACCTTTAGCTTCACCCTCAGCTAGACCTTCAGCCTTACCTTGTACTTTTCCATCAATATAATAAGTTTCAAACTGACTTGTTATATCACGTGTATTGCCAAGGTGGCGTTCATAGAGGCGGCGTTCTTGCTCAGAAAGTTTGAGGATATCAAGCTCTCTGGCTGCCTCTTCGATCCCTTGAGCCTTGAAGGTGGATTTGATTTCCGACTCCTTCAGTGAGTACATCCATTCATCCAGGGTATCTTTGATCTTAAGATCAAACTCTTCCACTTTGAGAACATAATATTCAGGAAAAATATTAGCAACCTGATCAATATGGTTGGGGTAATGTTTTTTTTCTTTATCGCCTAAAACTAAAATATCGTGTTGATGAATCCCTTCAAACTGAGTCGTTCCATGATAAATATAGTCGTTACCATGACCTAGATCAAAGTAGACAATGTTGACCGAAATAACCCGTGGAATTTTACCATAAGGATCTCCTTTCTTCAGATGTTCAACAACGACCTTGGAGACCCCATAAAGCATTCGCGATAAAAAGTCCCATTGATGCACGCATTGGACCTCAATGATTACTTTTTCACCACCGGCAAGCTGTGCAAAAACATCTACTCGGTTCGATTTATCCTCAGCACTTTCTTGATTAGATTCACTTTCAAACACCTGCTCAACGACTACTTTAGTATGAAGCAGCTCGGATAAAAACCCGCCTAAAATTGGATAATTCACTTTTTTCCGCAGGATAGTCTTTATAGCCCAATCAAACCGAATAAGACGCCGCGTGCTCATGATTTGTAAAATATCGTTGCTTATTAACAGGTTGTCAAATAAAAATATTTTTGACGATCTTCAGCTCATTGACCTAAGCAAGTTTTCCGATGATGACTCGAAGAAAAAGCCACTCATTGGTATTGTGGAGATGCTGCTCAAACATGCTTTTACCTAAAAACGATGATGGGAGTGAGAAAATTAACTTAAAGGCTTAGTCTAAAAATGATTTTTAAAACGGTGAAGCATACCCAGCGGGTACGTAAGCCGGTTGAAAAATTATTTTGAGGCTGAGCATATTGCGCTAATTTACAACGAGCCATTGCCGTTTTTAGGCGGGTTTAATTATAGCTGTTTCTCAAGCATTTACGTAGAGCTTTCTAGCCTGACTCCTGATCCACTGATTGGCTCATCCAATTGAAGCCTCCGAGCCAGATTGTTCAACAAGCGAACTTCCTTCTTCAGAATGTGTTGTGATAACAAACGGATTAGTATGATCACTCTCTGTATTACTACTATGTTGGATTATGCTCTCTGATGAAGAACTACTGCTAGATTGATTTGTATGATTATCGAGGACTTGATCGTTGAACCATTGATCAAATTCATCAGGATGATTAATCGTTGACGTTTCCTGATAATTTACAGAATCATTTTTGTTAGATTCCTCCCTAACAGATGGGGTTGATTCTATTTCTTCTGAATAATCCGTGGGAGTAAGTATTACTTCTGGAGCAGGAGCAGCAACAGCCCTATTCTGATTATTTAATGCCTGCTGAGCATGAGTTGCTTCAATTATTTGTTGAATTTTGGTTTGGTCATTAGCTGCATGATTAAGTGTAATAAGAGCTGCAGCAACTGCATCATTAAACTGTTCATCTGATTGCTGGAGAGAATTTAAGAGTTTTTGATAACGCGAACGAATAACCTCTATATGTGTTCGTAAAATATTTTGATGCTCATCAGTCCCAGGGATTAAAGCAATACCATTCATATAACCAGAAAGTGTTGGTATAAGGTTTTGCGTTGCCGAATTAACATACTCTCGTTGAGCTTCTCTGTTTAATTGGTAAAGAGCTAGCTCTTGCTGAGTTAAATAACAATTTTGCTGTGGTTGGGTTCTGATATTATCCATGGTCTTCTTTTTGTAGTTTGCGGAAGCCTCCATTGGCTTGGAAACATCAGTATTTTTTCTTTCTAAAATATTATATTTCTTTAGGCGGTCGTGTTGCCACTGCTTGCTAGATTGAGCAAATTTGAAGAAAAATTCTAACATATTAATAAGCTCATCATGATTTTCTACTACGATTCTAGAAATAGTTAGAATGTTAGCAATCGCTCTCTGTTCTTCTTCTATAGTATCAGCTGCCAATGAAATTTCAGACTTCTGGCACACAGCTTCAGGAAAAGTGCTATTTTTGTCAGTTTTTTTTGATAAGTTTATTTTCTCTTCCTGAAGTTTTTTAATAATATAAGTAAAATCTTTTATAGTAGTAAATTTTAGTTCAGATAGTTTGCCTTCTATCGGTTGCAACTTTTGAGAGTCTAATGTTTGTAAAGGCAGACTTGAACTCTGTTCTTCACGTGATAAAAAAACCGGTGGTTGTTGAGAGTCATCTTTTTTAGTCTCATCCTCAGATCTTTTTAATAGCTCGTTGCAATCAGCATGAAGTCTTTCCTCTAAGTTTTTTTCATAAAGCATCTTATATGTGTTTTTTAGTGAAGAAATCGTAAAATCTGCGAGCAGCTTAGATACTTGTTTACTCTGCGAAGAAAAGTTCTTATCCAGTAATAAATCTAGTTTTTTTATACATTCGCTAAGCTTAGAATAGGCATCAGAATAGATAGTGACGGCTTTATGGTGAAATTCAGGATGATTTTTTGAAAGATCATCAATCTCTATTTCAATGCCAGTAACAATTTTTTGTAACTCTCTCGTATAGTCTCTTAGCAGCTTTTTTTCTGCTGATTTTTGACTCTGTATCTTCTGCTTTTTTTCTGCTGCTATTACAGAGGGGAATGGCCCTTCTTCACGCTCTATAAAAGAGACTCTTTTTTGTTTCTGAGAGTCTGTAACAACCTCAAAAAAATTTATTTTTGGAGGCAGAATATCCAATAAATAATTTTCGCTATTATTAAAATGGATAGGAGAAGTAGGGCTGTTGTGACCAGAAGTTAGAGCAACAGTGGAACTTCCAAAGATACCTTCTTTTTTTAAGATACCTTTAGGCATCATGAAGCTACTTGAGTTATCTTTTAATCTTTCTCCTGACGATAAAGCAGGGCTAATTCTGTTCATGGGTTGCATAGTAGGTACCTGCTCATAAGTTGTAGTAACTTGTGTATCAACTCTTCTTATTGGTGATAAAGATGTTATTATAACATTGCTGTTTTGAGGATGACCCTCTAAACGAGTCTCACCTAAGCCAGCTGCTTCTTCCGTCATTCCAGGTGATAAAAAGAGTGCTCCTATAACGAGTCCTGCCTTAGCTATGGTCTCTGCATTGAAACAAGATTTGTCTTCCTGGTCATCGCATGATAGCAAAACTAAAACCGGCATATTTTCGATTGAATTAATTAATTGATAATATATTACATTACATTTTAACGCGTAGGATGGATTTAAGAAATCCTCCTCTGCTTGCCTCTCTATTGGATTGCTTATAACTTCTTGTTGTTTAACCCATAAAGAATAAAAGGCTACATTTGATAAACTGATGTAGGAAACAGGGAAGTTTTCTCGGCCAGCAATAACTTGATAGCTCGATTTTACTGAGGTTCCAAGACGTACGATGCAAGCGTTGGCGATATCTCTTCCCATCATGGGATCATAGAGGTCAGTGGAACTACCCCGAGCAACATGATTTAAAAAATCACAATACTTATTTGCTGTAATAAGGCATTCATTTTTATCATTTAGAACAGACGATACCACCTCTCTAATGGTAAAAAAAAAATAACTTTTACCAGTATCGTAGATAGAAAAATCTTTCTGGGGAAAAAGGTCTTCATAATCCTAAAAACGGTGATGGGAGTGAGAAAATTAACGTAAGAGCTTAGTCTAAAAATGATTTTTAAAAGCCCGTGGCATACCCAATGGGTACATGAGGGTTTTTGAAAATTATTTTGAGGCTGAGCATATTGCGTTAAGTTTCCACGATCCATTGCCGTTTTCAGGAGGCCTATTGTCTTAAAAATTAAAAAGATAATCGATAGAATTAAGCAGACCTTGAACGGGCACAAAGCGCGTCTCCATCATCCAAAAAGTTTCGCCAAAATCAGTCGCAATGTTTTTTTTGAGCAGAGCCACCTGATCTTCTCTCCGTTCGCGATCAAGAACTGCAACCATCGTGGAACCAGAGCCCGTCATCCAGGCTGCACGAACTTCAGAACGCTCCTGTAACCATCTTTTTAAAACAGGCAGGACTAAATATTTTTTAAAGACCGGCTCTTCAAGGTCGTTTTGGATGGTGATGTTATCGAGCGTGTTAGCTTCTTGACAGAACGATGATTCCTTAGACTTTTTTGAAAATTGTTGGTAGGCCCATGCTGTTGGAATGGGAAATGGAGGCTTGATCAAAAGTAGCCGCCAATCAGGCAAGGGAGTTGATTGTTCTAAAACTTCACCACGCCCACGACACCATGTAGGTTGGGGAGCCAGGAAAAAAGGGACATCGGAACCGAGGCCTGTTGCTATTTGGTGAAGTTCTTCAAAAACTAATGGCTCGTTAAAAAGTTCATTAAGTCCCCTGAGTGTTGCTGCGGCATCACTGCTTCCGCCGCCGAGCCCAGCGCCATGGGGAATGCGCTTTAGTAAAGTAATAGTGACTGATTCGTTGAGACCTGTTGCTTTTTGAAATTCCTCCGCTGCTTTTACACAGAGATTTTCTGAATTCGTGGGGATTGCTGGATCATTGCAGGTTAGCGTGATGCTGCCAGGGATACTTGTGTGTGCATGAGTAATTTCAATTTCATCAGCCAAAACAATCGGTGCCATCAGCGTCTCGAGCTCATGGTATCCATCGACGCGCTTACCAAGAAGACGCAGCGAAAGATTGATTTTAGCGGGGGCTGAAAGTCTGATCAAGGCAGGCATCCACGGTGTTAGCTTTTAAGCCTAAAAACGGTGATGGGAGTTAATAAATTAGCGTGCATGCTTGGTCTAAAAATGTTTTTAAAAACGGCGAAGCATACCTGGGAGGTACGTGAGCCGGTTGAAAAAAAAATGAGAGCGAGTATATTGCGCTAATTCACAACAATCCATTGCTGTTTTTAGGCTTAAGTAGGTATTCTTAGTTTGCCATCAACTTTGGAATAGCTTCGGACCAGGCTTTGTGAAGCATTCGAATATCCCAGGAAAAAGTTTTTTCAGCAGTCTTGATCGTTAACTCAGGTTTCGCCGTCACAACGCCGAAGCGCATTAACGGCAGGCCTGATTTTTTAATGAGAGCCTCTATGCTTTCAGCATTACTTGATGCAGCAGAAAAAACAATGCGCCCTTGTGATTCATTAAAAAGTAAAACATCAGAGCGCAAGCCTGTCTCTCCAATATCAAGCATTGCTCCAAACAGTTGATCGCCTTGATGCCCCGCAAAGCAGCATTCTGCCAGCGTTACTGCTAAACCACCTTCCGAACAATCATGGGCGCTAGTTATAAGACCAGCTTGAATAAGCTCTCGCAGCTGATCGTGAATTCTTTTCTCTTTTTCAAAATCAACGCGTGGCGGCAGCCCCTCTTTACGACCATGCTCCACAAGCAGGTAATGAGAACCTCCGAGTTCATCACCTAAATCACCGAGGAGAAAAATAACATCGTCGGCTGCTTTGAAAGCCTGTGTTGTAATATGCTTGCGATCATCAATGCGTCCCACCATCGCAATCGTGGGCGTTGGATCTATTGAGGCAGCAGGACTTTCATTGTAGAGACTGACATTGCCGCCTGTCACCGGAACATTGAAAGCGCGACAACCTTCAGAAATTCCTTCGACGGCCGCCCGGAGTTGGAAAAAGCTTTCTGGTTTGTGCGGGTTTCCAAAGTTCAAATTGTCGGTTACTCCAATTGGCAGAGCACCTGAGCAAGCCAGGTTGCGCGCGGCTTCTGCAACCGCTGCTTTGGCTCCCTCGCGAGGGTCGAGATGACAATAAATGGCATTACAATCGGTGGTGGCTGCTAAAAACTTATCAGCCTCGCGGAGATAAAAAACCGCAGCATCAGAACCTGGAAAAACAACGGTTCCATTTCCAACCATATGATCATACTGGCGCCAGACCCAATATTTAGAAGCAATACTAGGATGAGCTAGAAGCCTTGGTAAAACGGCTATAGGATCACTCTCTTTGACGGTCATCAAATCAAGTGTTGCTGGTGCACTCCAAGCGGCTGCTTCCCGCTGATAGACGGGCGCATCATCTGCGAGCGCACGCGCATCGACGTCGACCACCACTTTTTCACCGCGACGCACGCGCATTTTTCCATCATCAGTTACTGCTCCTATTAAGGCATAAGGGAGCTCCCATTTTTCAAAAATTTCTTGAACCGGCTTCTCTTGGCCTTTGTTGACAATGACGAGCATTCGTTCTTGCGATTCACTCAGGAGTACTTCGTAGGAACTTAAATCTTTTGCGCGCTTGGGAACAAGGTCGATATCGATTTCTACACCGGTGCCACCGCGACTGGCTGTTTCACAGGTAGAACAGGTGAGACCAGCTGCTCCCATGTCTTGGATACCAGCAACACAACCGCTAGCAAGCAACTCGAGACAGGCTTCCAACAAAAGTTTTTCGCGGAAGGGATCGCCGACTTGGACTGCAGGACGGTCGGCTTTTGATTCTTCGGTAAGTTCACGGGAGGCAAAAGCGGCGCCTGCTAAACCATCGCGGCCAGTCTCTGCTCCGACATAAAAAACAGGATTACCAACACCCTTCGCTGCGCCGCGTGCAATTTGCTCATGTTTTAGCACGCCAAGACAAAAAGCATTTACAAGCGGATTGCCATTATAGCTATTGTCAAAATAAACTTCGCCTCCAATCGTTGGCACGCCGATACAATTTCCATAATGGCCAATGCCAGCCACCACTCCTGCAAAGAGTCGACGGTTGGTTTGAGCCTCTAAGGAAGCACCTTCAATGGATCCAAAGCGAAGAGAGTCGAGAAGAAAAACAGGCCGCGCACCCATTGTAAAAATATCGCGAATGATACCACCAACGCCTGTCGCGGCCCCTTGAAATGGCTCAACAGCACTGGGATGGTTGTGACTTTCTATTTTAAAAGCAACAGCCCAACCATCACCAATATCGATAACACCGGCATTTTCTTCACCAGCTTTGACAAGAACACTTTCACCAGTTGTTGGAAATTTACGCAACTCAGGTCGTGAGTTTTTGTACGAACAATGTTCACTCCACATCACCGAAAAAACACCGAGTTCTTCGAAGCTTGGCTCACGACCAAGAATTAAGAGAATTTTTTGATACTCATCGGGAGTAAGGCCGTGCTCAGCAACGAGAGCAGGGGTAATTGGCGGACTGACCGGGTTGTGGGGTTGAGGGGTTGAGGGGTTGAGGGGATTAGAAGCAGCGCTATCGCGGCAATTTAACGATGTATCAATGTTCACAAGCTTTTTAAAAATTATTAGTTTTAAAGTTTTTCAAGTTTCTTAACTCCTCAACTTTTTTTGGCATGGCAAAAAATCATGCTTTCAAAAATCATTCGTCCATCAACACCGCCAAGAAGTGCTTCGGAGGCTCGTTCGGGATGAGGCATGAGACCAAAGACATTGCGCTCACGATTGCAAATACCAGCAATGCTTTCTAATGACCCATTAGGATTGGCCTCTTCCGTAGAGCAACCAGAGGCATCCGCGTAACGCAGAAGCACTTGGTTGTTTTTATTAAGCTCCCTTAAGGTTCCCTCATCAGCAAAATAACAACCTTCACCATGAGCAATCGGAAGTCGTAATAGAGCTCCTTCGGAGGCTTGCCCGGTAAATGGCGAGGCCTTTGTTTCAACACGCAACAAGCAATATTCGCAACGGAAAAGCAATTTGCGATTACGAATTAATGTGCCCGGAAGTAAGCCTATCTCGCAGAGAATTTGAAACCCGTTGCAAATACCAAGGATTAATTTTCCTTCTGCCGCAGCCTGCTTCAATGCTTTCATGATCGGAGAAAAACGGGCGATCGCTCCGCAACGCAGATAATCTCCATAAGAGAAGCCTCCAGGCAAAATGATAGCATCAAAACCTTCGAGTGACGTCTGGCGATGCCAGACCAACTCAGCAGTGATACCGGGAAAGGAACGCAATGCGACCAAAGCATCATTGTCACAATTGGATCCAGGAAATTGAAGAACAGCGCAATGCATTGATTTAGGAAATAATTTCTAATTTGTAATCTTCAATCACTGGATTGGAGAGAAGATCGCGACAGATTTCATGCATCTGTTTTTCCGTTGCGCCATCAATATCAAGTTCAATTGATTTGCCAATACGAACGGAACGAACACCTTTTAGTCCAAGGTCTTCAATAGCACGTGCCGCAGCAACGCCGGCTGGATCAAGAACAGAGGGTTTAGTAACAATAGTGACGATGGATTTCATGGAAAAGTTGAGTTGCGACTAACGTCGCTGTTGAGAAACTAAAAGGTTGAGAAGTTGAGAAGTTGAGGGGTTGATCACCCTCTCAACTAGCGGCAAGCTGGCTAAGACCATCAGTCTTTCACCTCAGGCACGCCATTTTCTAAAAATTTTTTTAAAAACCCTGTGTGATAATCACCTCGTTGAAAAGCGTCCTCTCGCATGATAGCGCGTTGTAAAGGAATGGTTGTTTTTATTCCAACAAGTAAGTATTCGCCAAGAGCGCGGTTCATTCGGCTGATAGCAGCTTCACGAGTGGAAGCCGTAGCAATAATCTTGGCAATCATCGAATCGTAATGAGGTGGCACGGGATAACCAGCGTAAACGTGCGAATCGATGCGAATACCGCGTCCACCTGGTGCGTAGTAGGCCTCAATAATTCCTGGGCATGGCTGGAAATTTTTCTCAGGATCTTCTGCGTTGATACGGCACTCGATGGAATGCAAGCGTGGTCTAGCATTGACAACATAATCGGAAAGATGTTCTCCCGCAGCAACCTGAATTTGTTGCTTTACTAAATCGCAACCATAAACCTCTTCCGTCACGGGATGCTCGACTTGAATCCGGGTATTCATTTCCATAAAATAGAAATTCCCTGTGGCGTCGAGGAGATATTCAATAGTTCCTGCATTATAGTATCCAACCGACTCACAGAGACGCACGGAGGCCTCGCCCATTTTCTTGCGAAGCTCTTCGCTCATGACAGGTGAAGGACATTCCTCAATAATTTTTTGGTTATTGCGTTGAATAGAACAATCGCGCTCTCCAAGATGGACAACACGGCCATGTTTATCGCCAAACATTTGAAATTCAATATGTCGTGGATTCTCAATGAATTTTTCAATATAGACGGCCCCATTGCCAAAAGCTTTTTCAGCTTCCATACGGGCTTGATGAAATCCTTGTACAAGACTTCCATCGTTGTGAGCAATTCTCATGCCACGACCGCCGCCACCAGCAACAGCCTTGATCATGACAGGAAAGCCAATCTTCTTTGCGATCTTTAGGGCCTCAGCTTCATTATCAACAAGACCATCACTTCCTGGCGATATCGGCACGCCAGCTTTAAGAGCGCATTCGCGAGCGCTATTTTTGTCACCCATTAATTTGATGGCAGAAATAGGAGGCCCAATGAAATTAATGTTTGATGAGGCGCAAACCTCGGCAAAATGGGCATTTTCAGCCAAGAATCCATAACCAGGATGAATCGCATCAGCATCAGAAATTTCTGCTGCACTCATGATCCGATCAATTCTTAAATAGCTATCACTGCTTGATGCTGTCCCAATACAAATAGCTTCATCGGCCAACTGAACATGAAGAGAGTGAATATCAGGTTGTGAATAGACCGCGACGGTAGATATTCCGAGCTCCTTACAAGCGCGAATGATGCGGAGTGCAATTTCGCCACGATTGGCGATAAGTATCTT
>JBIRBD010000006.1:0-31900 GCA_044326465.1 Chthoniobacterales bacterium | reverse complement strand
TAAATTAGCGTAAGGGCTTGGTCTAAAAATGATTTTTAAAACGGCGAAGCATACCTGGAAGGTACGTGAGCCGGTTGAAAAATCATTTTGAGGCTGAGCATATTGCGCTAATTTATAACGAGCCATTGCCGTTTTTAGGTTAATAAGATAGTTAGCATCAAGGCAGATCATTAACCTCTCCAATTTTTTCTATCTTCGTAGATTTCCTTTAGATAAGCATCCGCAACCTTTTTGGGAAGCAAATCACCAGAATCACGCAATGCTTCAAGAAGTTCCAAAGGATTAGACTCAATAGTTATTGGTTGCTTTGCTGCTTCGAATAAAGCACGCCGAATAACTTCCGCTTGTGATACATGCCAGCGCGAAGATAAATTTTTTAATCGTCGGATTGTAGTGAGATCAAAAGCAAACGTCGTCCGATGAGTCATGGTAGCCATACCATAATGCCATACTATAACTTTCTTTTTTTCAATAAAATTTACTTTTTCTCAAAAGTACTCAACGCATGAACCCGATCAAAGCGCTCTTGAACGTCAGCCATGGTCACGGAGCGGAGACGATTGATGCTGAAATTTTCTACGGAGAAGCTGGCCATGACACTTCCATAAACAAGAGCTCGGCGCAACAGGTGAGGATCGATTTCTTTTTTATCGGAACAAACAAGCTGGCTTGTCAAATAACCAATCACACCGCCGGCAAAAGCATCGCCAGCACCAGTTGGATCATCGATTTTTTCTAACGGAAAAGCAGCACAACTAAAAAATTCATTCTCTGCGAACAGCAACGCTCCATGTTCTCCTTTTTTAATCACGACATAAGCAGGTCCCATGGCGCGAAGGGCTTTTCCTGCCTTAATCAAATTAATTTCGCCGGTGAGTTGATGGGCTTCTGTGTCATTAATTAAGAGCATATCAATGCGTTTTAATAATTCAGATAGCTCTTCTTTAGCAATATTGATCCAGAGATTCATCGTATCAACAACGACAAACCGTGGTGCTATGAGTTGATCGAGCACATGCAACTGCAATGCAGGTGCAATATTACCCAGTAAAATAAATTCAGCCTGGCGATAAGCCTCCGGTAGTATCGGCGTAAAATGTTCAAAAACATTTAAGTCCGTAGAACGTGTTTCGCGCGTGTTCATGTCAGCCATGTATTCACCTGACCAGCGAAAAGTTTTTCCAGGGACTATCTGCAAGCCTGTTAAATCAATGCCGCACTCGGCAAAATAGTCGAGATGCTCTTTTGGAAAATCGGTACCGACAATTCCAACAAGATGAGGCTTTGTAAAAAAGCTAGAACTCACTGCCGCATAAGAAGCTGATCCCCCCAGCAGATCATCATGTTCCTCAAATGGTGTTTTAATCGCGTCAAGCGCAACGGATCCTAAAATAAGTGCAGACATGGCCGAGGATTATTTCAGATACAAGCTTTGATGACGAGGATATTTTTAACCTCGCCGTTTCAAAAGTGAAGTGCAACAGATGAGAGCAAAAAGAACACGGCTCAAAAGCTTACTTCATTACGGACCTTGACAGGAATGACTCAAAAATAATTTTCTGAAGTGATGTGTATTAGTCCTCGTACGCTTCAACAATGGGAGCAAGGATGCAGAGAGCCTACAGGGCCAGCCAAAGCCTTACTTCGACTGATTGCTATGAGGCCTTCGCTTATAAAGTTTTTGGCAAAAGCGTAATGCCACTGTGAATCAATGGTTAAACTGCAGCTCATAGAGATTGCGATATATCTCTGAAGTATTTAACAATTCCAAATGCGTTCCTTTTGCCGCAATCCTACCATGATCCATCACGACGATTAGATCGCTACCGAGCACGGTAGAAAGTCGATGCGCGATGGCAATGACCGTGCGGCCTGTTGCAAGAAGCTCTAGTGCTGTTTGGATCATCCGCTCCGACTCTGAATCAAGCGCAGAAGTTGCTTCATCAAGCAGTAAAATTGGTGCGCTTTTAAGCAGGGCCCGTGCAATAGCGAGGCGTTGTTGTTGCCCTCCGGAAATCAGGCAACCTTTATCCCCAACCATTGTTTCATAACCATGGGGTTGAGCCATGATAAAATCATGGGCAAAGGCCAAGCGAGCTGCTTCTTCAATATCCTCACGCGTTGCGTCGAGACGACCAAAGCGAATATTTTCATAAATCGTATCATGAAAAAGAAAACTCTCTTGAGTTACAATGCCAATCTGTTCACGTAGCGAACGAAGCTGTAAGTCTCTGACATCTTGGCCATCTATGCAGACATTTCCTTGCTGTGGATCATAAAAACGAAGCAACATCGCAAGCATGGTACTTTTTCCAGCTCCACTGGCTCCAACAAGGGCTACTTTTTGACCAGGCTCAATTGTAAGATTTATTTCATCAAGTGCGACAGCTCCATCACCAATGCCGTAATGAAAAGTGACATTATTGAATGAGAGACGCCCTTGCGAAGAGGTGATGACACGGGCATGCGGCGCATCAACAATAGTAGGCTTCGTCGCGAGCAGCTCAAAAATGCTTGTTGAGGCGCTTAAACATTTTTGAAGAACGAGATGAATGCGGCTCACTTTTTTTACTGGCTCGTAGAGTAAAAACATTCCTCCCATCAGGGCTAAAAATTTTCCTAATCCGAGATGGCCAAAGTAGACATAGAAAAGCGCGAGGGAAACACCGAAGGCCGAGACCGTTTCAATCATCGGCTGTATAATCGCAGAACTTTTCTGCACGCTAAGGCTTGATGCAAATTGTATATCACTTGATTTGTCAAAAAGAGCTAACTGAAATTTTTCACGGGCAAATGATTTGATAACACGAACACCGGCGAACGATTCCTGTAAAATCACAGCCATGATGCCAGCTTCATTCTCTTCGGATTTCCCTGCTTTACGAACCTTGCGACCATAGATAATCAACGGCACTAAGCAGATAGGAAAAAGAAATAGCGTTACGAAGCTAAATTTCCAATCAATCCGCATCAAAACATAGACCATGGCAACGATCGTTAATGGCTCTTTAATAATGTCACCGGTAATGTTGACCAATGCCTCTTGCGCTACGCGCGTGTCATTGAGCACGCGTGATAAGAGCCTTCCTGATTGCGAGCGATTAAAGAAATCGAGCGACTGTTCCATCAGATGCCCAAAGACTTTGCGACGGATATCGCGAAGAACCTTTAAACTCACCCAGGTCAAGCAATATGTGTTGGCATAGGAGAGAATACTTCGGATCAACATGATCACGGGCACCAGCAAACAGATCCATACAACTTCTTTGATGTCTCTCCCACTGGTAGGAACAGCCCCTTTCAAAAGTTGAGAGGGTGAAAAAACAGAACCTCCCACCTTAGTAATAACCAGTGGCACACAGGCATTAGAAGCTGCATACCCAATACCAGCGATAATTCCTAGAAAAAGCCTCATGCGGTAGGGCTTAAGAAAAATCACCAAGTCTCGATATGGCTTCCAGAAAGCTTTCACGAGCTGAGGAAAAGGGAGCTTAGTTAGATTTTTAGGAGATATAGCTTGGGAATCTTTCTTTCGTTGCATAATGAGTCATCTATAGTGCCGCTTGTTAAAATGAATAGCGATAAAATAGAAAAATCGTAACCGTTCAACAGAACGGTTGTGAAGGGTAAAGGGTAAAGAGTGCGAAAACAAAATTTTCTATAACTTATTTTCTAAAGACGGATCGCATGAGAGTGAATTTCAAATAATCAATCTAATTTCAGACTAAAAATACTCTTTACCCTTCACTCTTTACTGATCCGTTCATGTGAACGGACAATGGCGTCAACTTAAGAGCAAATGTATTAAATATATTCTGTTCATTTTTCCGTAGGCCTTAGTTAACTGTCATCTGAACCCCTGTCACCTGTTACCCCTTGCCGTCACTTAATCCTTAAGTTGACGGCATTGTGTGAACGGATACGAAAAATCAAATAACGGTCCAAGGCTCATTATCCTAAAAACGTGAATAAAAATGAGAAAGTTGGCGTAAGGAGTTGGATCGGAAGCTGGTTGTTGTGAAGCCGCGGCTAACCTGAACGGTTAGTGAGGCTTTAGAACGAACAGCTTCAGGCCAACTATATTGCGTCAAATTTTTTATTTTCATTCACGTTTTTAGGATTATATTCTTTTCCAAACTCGCTTCTGTTACTGAAGTGCAAGGAGACTATACGAAAAGAACAATACCAGTAGCAGGGAGACGTGGAATAGATTACATAAAGAACACAAAAAGAATTTTTTATAGAAAATTCTAAATACTGAATGACGTAAGCAAAAATCCTGTAGCCTGTAAACTGAACCTCTTAACCGTTACTGAAGGGCTACAAAGGAGAATATCCTATACAAAAGGAAAACAATCCAGTGAAAGGGCAGAAAACCTAAATCTTTAATCTACTTGGACATAGCTGCTCCATCTTATAGGAACAACACGGAAAAAGCCCTATCGTGAATAGAGCTCAACGACCAACTGCTCATTTACTAGCGGATTGATTTCTTCACGAGTCGGGATGCTCATGACTTTTCCTGATAAGGCTTCTTTATCTACTAAAAGCCAAGCTGGAGGATTCACAATCTGGGTCTGTTCAAGTCCACGATTAACAAGGCGTTGAGAACCTTCTTTGTTTTTGATAGTCACAGCATCACCAATTTTAAGATTAGCTGAAGAAATATCTGTCTTACGACCATTGACTTGAACATGCCCATGAGAAACTAATTGGCGCGCTCCTGAACGTGTCTTCGAAAAGCCCATGCGATAGACAATATTGTCGAGACGTGTCTCTAATAACTGAAGCAAAATGAGACCCGTTACACCGCGACGCTGTGAAGCTGTTTTAAAATAACGCTGAAACTGTCTCTCAAGCACTCCATACTGAAAACGAAGTTTTTGTTTTTCTGCTAATGCTGTCGCATATTCAGAAACTTTACGACGCGATCCTTTCGGACCATGCATGCCTGGAGGATAGTTTTTATTTTCAAAAGCGCGAGGTGATCCGCCGAGAAGCACACCGTAACGGCGGCTGACTTTAGTTTTTGGTCCTGTGTAACGAGCCATGATATCGAAGAAATAAAGTGAAAGTTTGAGAAATTATACGCGACGTTGTTTCGGTGGACGACAACCATTATGAGGTACCGGAGTAACATCCTGAATAAGAGTAATATCGAGACCAATAGCCTGCATAGCACGCACAGCCGATTCACGACCTGAACCAGGTCCTTTAACACGAACTTCAACCTCTTTTAAGCCATGCCCCATAGCTTGGCGACATGCATCTTGAGCTACCATCTGAGCGGCATAAGCTGTGCTTTTGCGTGATCCTTTAAAGTTCATCTTACCAGCACTCGACCAACCGATAACAGCTCCACGGAGATCGGTAATGCTAACAATAGTATTGTTAAACGTTGCTTGGACGTGAGCAATTCCCTGAACAATATTTTTACTGCCTTTAGCTTTAACAATTTTAGGAGGCTCAATTGGATCATCCAGATTAAAACTAATAACAGGCGCCGGAGCAGCATCGTTCGCTGCTTGCTCAGCTTTTTTTGATTTTGCTGTTTTTTTGGAAGCTTTAGGTGCTGCGGGAACAGCTGGAGATTCCGTAGTCTCAACAGAAACTTCTGGCGCAACTGTTGCAGAAATAACTTCAGGTGTTGAAACTTCAGGCGTTAAAACCTCTTGATCAGGTTTAGTAATGATGGGCGTTTCTTCTGACATGGAAAATGATTTGTTTTAATTAATCTTTAGCGCGCACGATACCAACCGTTTTACGTGGTCCTTTTCGTGTGCGAGCATTGGTCTGTGTGCGTTGGCCGCGAACAGGAAGACCGCGACGATGACGAATTCCGCGATAACAATTAATGGCTTGGAGACGTTTTAAATTCCCCTGGAGTTCACGACGAAGATCGCCTTCAATCATCACTTTTTCATCAGTGATAGCATGAATAATAGCTCCAATCTGTTCGCTGCTTAATGTTTTTGCGCGAAGATTTGGATCAATGTTGGCACGCTCAAGAATTCTTTTAGCAGTCTTGGGGCCTATACCGTAAATGTAAGTAATCGAGGCTTCGATACGTTTGTCGCCTGGAATTTCAATACCGAGAAGTCGTGGCATGGTTATATATAGTTAAAAGTGATTTATAAAATTAGCCTTGACGTTGTTTGTGGCGAGGGTTTTTACAAACAACACGAATGACATTTTTACGACGTACAATTTTGCAGGTTTCGCAGAGTCGTTTAACAGAGGCTCGAACTTTCATGAAATAAAAAAAGAGTAATCGTTAGATAACAAAAGGCAAGGAAGGCAATAGTAATTTTTTTTAAATCAATCACGATCTAAAAACACCGCTCATTTCGCAAGCAGTCGGCGATTATTACAAAAAAGAAGTTGTAAAGGCGAGCAAAATTTTTATTTTTTTCTCTAAATTTTTTAAAGATGTTCTTGCAAATGAAATTTAAACCTAAAAACGGTGATGGGAGTTAATAAATTAGCGTGCACCCTTAGTCTGAAAATGATTTTTAAAACGGCAAAGCATGCCTGGAAGGTACGTGAGGCGGTTGAAAAATCATTTTAAGGCTGAGCATATTGCGCTAATTTACAACGAACCATTGCCGTTTTAGGTTAAAGTTTTTCCGCAGAAACCATTGTCGGTTAAGGGAGCCTTGTTAAAATTTCTGCAGGACCTTCCGTTACAAGAATAGTATGTTCAAAATGAGCTGAAGGTTTTCCATCAGCGGTCACAACAGTCCATTTATCTGATAAAATTTTTACCTCAGCAACTCCGAGGTTAATCATCGGTTCAATAGCAAGCGTCATACCAGCTTTGAGTCTTGGACCACTCCCAGGACGGCCAAAATTCGGAATCTGCGGTTCTTCATGTAGTTTGCGCCCGACGCCATGCCCTACAAATTCTTGAACAACACCAAAACCTTGTTGAATCGCCTGCTCTTCAATGTGAGAGCATAAATCACCAAGACGTCGCCCAGCTGTTGCAAAGTAAAGAGCGCTCTCTAACATGGCACGCGTTGCCAAACAAAGACGTTCTGTTTCTGGAGCAATGATACCACATGGCACTGTTCTAGCTGTATCTCCAATCCATCCTGAACGAATCACACCAACATCAATCTTAACAATATCACCATAAGCTAAACGCCTCGGCCCTCCAATGCCATGGACCACTTCTTCATTTACGGAAATACAGATATGTCCAGGAAATTTTTGATATCCCAAAAAAGCACTTTTGCACTTTTCTCTCTCTATCAGGCGCATTGCCGCACGATCGATTTCACCTGTAGTTATTCCTGGCTCAACAAGAAGAGCTAGCTCATTGAGAATAATAGCTGCAGCCTGGCCTGCAAGCCTCATTTTATCTAGCTCAGCAGCGTTCTTAATAGGAATTTTTGGCATCTGTTAGGAGATAGGAGATAGGAGATAGGATTATATCTTCATTCTTCTAGGCATCGATGATTTTCTTTAACTCGGATGCTCATCTGTAATTGCTCATCTCCTTCTGGCGAAGAAGACGAGCAAGAAGTCGTGAGTTGTCAGTTGTTCGTTGTTCGTTGTTCGTTGTTTTTGTTCGAAAATTTTATTTTTTAAAAATCCAATTTTATCAGCCTCTTAGGGCAATGCTTCTTTTTTAGCAGCTAAGAAAAAATTTATTTCTTCACCACCAACCGAGAACCGAGAACCAATAACGATTGGTTATCTCCAGAAGGAGATGAGCAATTAGGCTCATCTTATATTTGGATTCTAAATTGCCTGTCTACTTGCGCTATAACGCCTCACCTCCCATCTCCTATCTCCAAAATTAACGATGGTTCGTTAAATAGATCGTTACACCTGCAATGACTAAAGCTCCAAGAGCAGCATAAAACCAAACAAGAAAAGTATCGCTAACAAGCGTTCCATTATTCATGGGTTGACGCATATTTGTACGCCCACGAGTTTTTCCCTTTTTCAAGAACCCATCATAATTACGTTGCAGCAAGAAGGTCTCAACTTGACGCATTGTATCAAGGGTTACACCAACAATAATGAGAAGACCAGTACCACCAAAAAAGTTAGCCATCATAGCCGGCACTTGAAGTCCACGACTTAGCAATTGCGGTAGGGTGGCAATCACCACCAAAAAGATTGCTCCAGCAAATGTCAACCGGCTCATTGTATAATCAAGAAACTCAGCGGTTGGTTTACCTGGTCGTATACCGGGAATAAAACCACCATGTTTTTTTAAATCATCAGCAATCTGTGAAGGTTGAAATTGCGTTGCCACCCAAAAATAACTAAAAGAAAAAATCAATAGTGCATAGAGAACGTAGTGAGGCCATCCAAGAGCAAGCGCTGAAGCCAATTCTTGAGCCCAAGCTTTACTTGGAAAAGCCATATTAAGAATCGTTGATGGAAAAAGAAGTATTGCTTGTGCAAAAATAATTGGCATAACACCAGCATAATTGACTTTTAGTGGCATATATTGAGTCTGACCGCCATAAACTTTCCTGCCTACAACACGCTTTGCATATTGAATGCTAATCTTCCTTTGAGCCTGCGTTACTGCAATAACGGAAGCAATAACAATGAAAAGGAAAGCGCAAAGGACAACTAAAACAATAGGATTCATTGCAGCAATATCTCCACTTGAAGGGACAAAGGTACGCCATGCCTGAACGAGTGCTGCAGGAAGCTGCGCCACAATACCAACGGTAATAATAATAGAGACGCCATTGCCAATTCCTCGTTCTGTAATCTGATCACCTAACCACATCAAAAACATTGTTCCAGATGTCAGTGTCATTACCGTCATTAAACGAAAGCCTAAACCTGGATCAGAAACTAATGGAATGCCCAGACGAGCAATGGTATCGGCAATGCCAGGAAGAAATGGATTGGATTGAGGGCTTTCAAATGAAAGCGCTAGTAGCCAGCCTTGAAAAATACAGAGAAGAATTGTCGTGTAGCGTGTGTACTGAGAAATTTTTTGTCTTCCACCATCTTCGCGCGCCAACTTACCAAGTTGAGGAATGACAGCCCCAAGAAGTTGAAGCATGATGGAAGCACTGATATAAGGCATAATACCTAATGAAAAAATGGCACAGTTACTTAATGCTCCACCGCTAAAAAGGTTAAACATTGAGGCAACACCACCCCCTACCTTGGCATCAGCGACATTCATAAACCACTGGCGCAATACCATAGCGTTCACACCAGGAGTTGTCACCGCAGCTCCTAATCGCATAATGATAACCATACCCAAAGTAAAAAGAGCACGTGAGCGAAGCTCTGGAATTTTAAATGTATTAGCAAAAGCAGAGATCATGAGATTAGAAGATAAAAGATAGTATTTAAGAGATAGACTCTATTGGCAAAAATGAGATTTAAGTCTAATAGAAAAAGAGGTGATGGTAATGAAAAAATTAACGCAATAGTTCCATCTAGAGATAATTTTTAAAGCTAAAAACGTGAATGAAAATAAGAAAGCTGGCGTAAGAAATTGGATTTAAAGATGGCTGTTATAAAGCAGTCGCTAACCTGCAGGGTTAGTGAGGCTTTAGAACGAACTGTTACAGGCCAATTAGACTCTGTCCAAAAGGTATCGATTTTTGAAGAATGATTTTTTTTGATTTGGTTGCTGATATTAGCATCGTAACAGTAACGAGTAACGAGTAACGAGTAACGAGTGGCGTGTGTGCTTACGATTGAAAGATCATTTTGTAAAGAATTGTTCGTTTATAAATGAGCTAATTTAAGGTTTTTCATGAAATCGGTATATTATAAGTTGAGCTTAAATTAAAAATACTCGGCTCTCGTTATTTTACCGTATAAATTGTAACATACAGCATCAGGAAAAGTATTCTTTTAAAATTTGACTTTCGTCGGACACGCTCCAACTATATTGCGTCAAATTTTTAAAGATCACCTTGAAACTAAGTCCTTGCAAAAACTCACTGCTTGAAATTGCAAAAACAGGGATAATTTTCCACAATACACTGCTATTTTTAGGTTTAATCAATAGAAATATTCCTAAAGAAGATACCTATATCCCTTCAATTTCCTAGCTTACTATCTTCTAATAACTTTTTCACGACGAGGCAGACGTGCTCTAGGCGTGCGCTCAACATCTTTTGGCAAACGAGCTGTCATTAAAACTTTTGCTGGTCGAAGAATAAGCGTGCCACCTGCTTTTTCTAATTTTTCACGAGCAATAAGGCTTGTTTTATCAACTTCAACAGTAAAAGACTTTGTGATTTCTCCGCGCGCAAGCAGCTTAATCCCATCATTACGTCCATTGACTAATCCAGAACTGCGAAGCACGGCTTCATCAATCTTGGCACCCGACTCAAAGCGAGCATCCAAAGTATCGAGATTAATTACAGCATAGACTGGCTTGAAATTAGTGTTGTTAAATCCACGCTTAGGAAGACGTCGAATCAATGGCATCTGGCCACCTTCGAATCCCAAGCGAACGCTGCCACCAGAACGAGCTTTTTGTCCTTTATGCCCGCGACCTGAGGTTTTGCCATGGCCTGAGCTTTCGCCACAGCCAAGACGTTTGCGTCGATGCTTAGCACCAGGACGAGGAGAGAGTTCATGCAGTCTCATAACATTAATAATTTAAAATTTATGCTGATTTTCCTTCTGAAACTTCAGGAAGAACCATTTTATTATCAGCAGGTATAGGTAAAATTTGTTCTTTTTGCCTGCTGGCAAAAGATCTTATTTTTTTTCCACGAAGAGTCCCTATCTCTTCGGAAGTACGAAGGCTTGTAAGAGCATTCAACGTCGCTTTAACTACATTAGAATGGTTATTAGAGCCTAGCGATTTTGCTAAAATATCACGGATTCCTGAAGCTTCAATAACAGCACGAACGCCACCACCTGCAATGACTCCCGTACCAAGAGATGCTGGGCGCAACAATACACGACCACCTCCATGATGGCCTGTTACCTCATGAGGAATTGTATTTTCAGTAATTGAAACAGAAACCATCGATTTACTAGCAGCCTCAGACCCTTTACGAATTGCTTCGCTAACTTCATTAGCTTTACCAAATCCAATGCCTACTTTTCCCTTTAGATTACCGCAGACAATAAGTGCGCTAAAACTAAAACGACGTCCTCCTTTAACAACCTTGGCACATCGATTAATAAAGACAACTTTTTCGACAGTCTCTTTAGGTGCGGTTTCATTATTAGAATCGCGACGCGATCCACGTTTATTTGGTTTCTCAGCCATAAATATTAAAATTCAAATCCTGTTTCGCGTGCGGCATCAGCTAGTGCTTTTACCTTACCATGATAACTAAAACCACCTCTATCAAAGACTATCTTTTTGATATTCTTTGCGAGTCCTCTTTGTGCAATTAACTGACCAATTTTGATGGCTGTTGTTACATTGGGACGAGCTGTTTTTTCCTTACGAAAAATCTCTTCTGTCGTATTAACACTAACAAGAGTAATTCCAACGAGATCATCAATAACCTGTGCTGTAATATGCTTCCCTGAAAAATGAATAGAAAGACGAGGACGCTCAGAAGTACCTGAGATTTTTTTACGAAGACGGCGATGCCGTAGTTGGCGAGATGAAGTGCTAGGCATGATTATTGAACAGTTTTACCTTCTTTACGACGAACTTGCTCGCCGGCATAACGAATTCCCTTGCCTTTATAAGGCTCAGGTGGATAGTACGCACGAATATCGGCAGCTACCTGTCCGACGAGATGTTTATTAATTCCTTCGATACTAATCTTTGTATTTTCGGTAACCACAATTTTTACTTCTTGTGGAATATCAAAAAGAATAGGATGAGAATACCCAATGGAAAGATCAAGCTGATTGCCTTTGATAGAAGCACGAAAACCGACTCCTTGAATCTCAAGATCTCTTCGAAAGCCTTCGTTAACGCCAATAACCATGTTGTTAATAAGGGCACGAGCAAGACCATGAAGAGCACAAGTAGATCGCTCTTCATTGTCGCGATGAATCGTAAGAACATCTGCTTCAAGGTGAGCTTGAATAGCTTTCGGTAGTACCCAAGAGAGTTTACCTTTGGGGCCCTCTACAGTAATAGATCCATCAGCAGCCAAGATAATGTTGACTTTCTGAGGAATTGTAATTGGAGTTTTTCCTATTCGTGACATGAAAAAAATTAGAAATAAATGAATTAGAAACTACCAGACAGTAGCAAGAAGCTCGCCCCCTATTTTTTGTTGACGTGCTTCATGACCAGTTAAGATGCCCCGTGAAGTTGATAAAATACAGATTCCCATACCACCCAACACACGAGGAATTTCTTCACTACTAACATACCGACGAAGACCGGGACGGCTTACGCGACGAAGACCTGCAACAGCAGAGACCTTGCCAACATAGCGCGCTATAATTTTTAGGCGAGGATGATTCTCTGTATGATCAAGAAGGTAGTCTTGAATGTAACCTTCTCTTTTTAAAATAGCAACAATATCACTCTTGATTTTTGAATAAGGAACAAAAAATTCCTTTTTTTGAACGCGCGTGGAATTACGAACTCGGGTGAGCAAATCGGAAATTGGATCGGTAAGAGCACTCATATATTAAAATTTTGTTGCAACTATTGTTAAGATGCTTTTAGTGCCTTCGATGGCACTTGAGATTCATTTTTTTTTGCTGCATTACGCCCAACAAATGGCATGCCAAGCTCAGTTAAAAGATCTCTTGCTTCTTCATTATTTTTTGCTGAAGTTACAATAGTAATATCAAAACCAATATTTCGCTTGACTTTATCAAGCTCTACCTCAGGAAAAATAGACTGCTCAGAAACCCCAAGTGTATAGTTTCCATTTCCATCAAAAGCTTTTACTGAAACGCCACGAAAATCTCTAATACGCGGAAGAGCCATTTTGATCAGACGCTCAAGAAATTCATACATGACACGCCCTCTCAAAGTAACCTTTGCACCAATAGCCTGGCCCACACGAAGTTTAAAATTAGAGATGCTTTTTTTAGAAATGGTCTCTACAGGAGATTGCCCTGTAATTAATGAGAGCTCTTCTTTTGCAATTTCAAGAGCCTGTTTAACATCAGGAGCAGAGCCTACAGAAGTATTAAGAACAACTTTTATTAGCTTGGGTACTTGATGCTTATTTTTGTAACCGCGCTTCTCCTGAAGTGCTGGTACAACTCGATTTTGATAATCGAGGAAAAATTCTGATGCTTGTTGCATGGATTGTTATTTTTCTTGCTGTTCTTTTGCTTTGGTGGACTTTAATTACTTTTTAGTATCCTCGACTTTTGAAACTATTTTTTCTTAACTTTTTTCCTTAGAGGAGGTTACTGTTTTTTTAAATCTTTCAAGTAATTTTACGTTTGAAATATGAAGCGGTCCTTCTTGCTCAATAATTTCCCCCTGAGGTCTCTCTTGAGAACGTTTCATATGTTTTTTAATCATACGAACGCCTTCAATGAGGACCTGATTTTTCTCGCGAATAACACGAAGAATTTTACCTTGAGCGCCGCGATGATTACCTGAAATAACCTTAACGACATCACCTGTTTGAACGTGAGTTTTATTCATTTTAGATACCTTTATAAAACCTCAGGAGCAAGTGAAACTATTTTCATAAAATTTTTCTCTCTCAACTCGCGAGCCACCGGGCCGAATATACGGGTGCCACGAGGATTCTTATCTTTATCAATAATAACAATAGCATTAGAATCAAAGCGAAGATAAGAGCCATCACGACGACGAATAGGATAACGAATACGCACTATAACAGCACGAACGACCTCTCCTTTTTTAACAGTTCCACCTGTTGTAGCTTCTTTAACATTGGCTGTAATAATATCGCCAATATGCGCACAAAGGGTTCCTTGTTTCCCGATAACGCCAATCATAGTGGCCATACGTGCGCCAGTATTATCAGCAACTTGAAGACGAGTACGTAGATAAATCATGATACTACTCTAATTAATTTTTAATAACCTCGATGAGACGCCAGTGTTTAAGCCGGCTAATAGGTCGCGTCTCCATAATAGAAACATGATCTCCGACTTTAGCTTCATTATTTTCGTCATGTACATGAAATTTTTTGACTTGTTTTATAATTTTGCCAAAGCGTGGATGCGGTACGCGAGCAACTGTTTTAACAACGACAGTTTTATCCATTTTAGTAGATATAACTTCGCCTGAGCGAGTTTTGCGCAAACTACGCATTTCAATATTATTAGCAGTATCGTTCATCAGTGATCCTTAGAAGGGGTCGTTGTCTTGTGTGATTTTTCAGTAAGAAAAGTTTGCATACGTGCAATTTCACGACGAAATGCACGTAAAAGATGTGGTTTCTCTAGCTGGCCAGCTTGTTGCTGAAGACGTAAATGAAAAATCTCTTGCCGAAGCTCTTGAGTTCGCACGGAGAGCTCGCTAGCGGTCAATTCTTTAATTTCAGTAATAGTCATGAATAGATAGTTGTTAAGCCATTGCGTGATGACGCGTCACAAATTTCGTACGAATTGGCAATTTGTTTGCTGCAAGCCTTAGAGACTCACGAGCAAGTGACTCTGGAATACCGTCAAGCTCAAAAAGAATATTTCCTGGACGAACAGTTGCAACCCAATATTCAGGTTGACCCTTACCCTTACCCATTCGAGTCTCAGGGGGTCTTGCTGTCACTGATTTATCAGGAAAAATACGTATCCAAAGTTTTCCTTTTCGTTTCATATTACGAGTTAGCGCAACACGGGCGGCCTCGATTTGTGTGTTAGTAATCCATGCGCGATCAAGCGTCTGTAAACCAAATTCTCCAAAATCAATCCGTATATTACGCGAAGCTGTACCCTTACGGCTTCCTCGTTGCGTTTTGCGATATTTAACTCTCTTAGGTAATAAAGGCATGATTTGTTTTAAAAATTAAGGCTGATGTATAAATAAAAGAAAAACTAGGATGATGTTGAAACTCCAGAGGCCTGCCGAGGATCGCGAGAATCGTGACTAGGCTTTTCAGCTTTTTTACAAATCCAACATTTGATTCCGATTTTACCTGCCATTGTATTGGCCTCAGCAAATCCATAATCAATATTTTTTCTTAGTGTGTGAAGAGGTATAGTACCAGCACGAACTACTTCTGTACGAGCTATCTCACTTCCCCCTAATCGTCCTGAAGCGCGTATTTTAATACCATCGGCGCCAAGATCCATTGCAAGTTGCATGGCTTTCTTCATAGCACGACGAAATCCAATACGACGCTCTAGTTGGTTAGCAACGCTTTCTGCAACAAGAGTAGCATCAAGTTCCGGTTGCTTGATCTCCACAATATCAATCTTTGCTTGTTTGCCGCCAGCAAGCAATGAAATCTCTTGCGTCATATTCTCAATTTCGGAACCTTTACGACCAATAACGATGCCTGGGCGTGCTGTGACAATAGTGACTCTAACACTATTCCATGCACGCTCAATAATAATACGAGAAACAGCTGCCGTTTTTAGCTTCTTTTTTAAACCAGTGCGAATCTTAGTATCAGCATAAAGAAATTCTGCAAATTCTTTTTCGGAAGCATACCAACGCGAACTCCATTCACGAGTGATAGGAAGGCGGAATCCGATGGGGTTAACTTTTTGTCCCATAATAAATCAGTTGTTTTGTTGGTGTTAAATTTTTATTTTTGCTTTATTGAAGCGCAGATACAAACTCATGCTTCTGTCTCTGGATCCATACCTTCTGCTGTAGCAGTAGAAGATTTTTTTATTCTTCCAGATTTTTTGACTGTATTTTTTTTCTCTTTATGATCAACGCGGCTTATAATAGGAATTTCATCTGTCAATATAATACGAATGTGGCTAGACCGCTTACGAATAGGTCCAGCACTACCCCGTGCTTTTGGCGTAATTCTCTTTAGCGTCGGGGCCTCGCCAATGGTAGCTTCTTTAATAACAAGAAGTCCAGGACGAATATTATTATTTTGCTCAGCATTCGCAATAGCACTCTTAAGAGTTTTTGCAATCAAAGGCGCCGCTTTTTTTGGAATAAGCTTCAACTGAGCTAGCGCCTCCAAAGCAGGAAGACCTTGAATCTCACGAGTGACCTCACGAGCCTTAAAGGGCGATATTTTTGCGTAACGATAAATTGATTTAACTTGCATGTGTGAAGTCCTATAAAAAAATTTCTAACAAAAGAGTAATAAAAATATGAAAATTTTCTAAAACTTTACTTAGTAACTTTTGCTGTGTGAGATCCGTGCTTCTTGAAAATGCGTGTTGGGGAAAACTCACCTAGTTTGTGACCAACCATATTCTCGGTGACAAAAACAGGAATAAAAGAACGCCCATTATGAACATTGAAAGTATGCCCGACAAAATCAGGAGTAATAGTTGAACGCCGAGACCAAGTCTTAATTGGTTTTTTGATATTGCTTTCATTAAGCTTATCGATTTTCTCGAGAAGCTTCCATTCAACAAAGGGACCTTTTTTAAGTGAGCGAGCCATAGTAGGTTATTTCTTTTTACGACGTTGAATAATAAATTTATCGGAGGCCTTACGTTTTTGACGTGTCTTGAATCCTTTGGAAAGTTGACCCCATGGACTCATTGGATGATGCCGTCCTCCACCACCCTTGCTTTTTCCTTGCCCTCCACCCATCGGATGATCAACAGGATTCATTGCCATACCGCGAGTCTGTGGACGAATGCCAAGCCAGCGAGAACGGCCTGCTTTACCACTTGAAACATTCATATGCTCAACATTACTAACCTGGCCCATGGTTGCATAGCAATCTTCATTAATACGACGCAGTTCACCAGAAGCCATTTTGACTAAAGCATAACCTGCTTCTCTATTATTGAGGGTAGCTTGAGACCCTGCACTACGTACAATTTGACCACCGCGTCCAGGAATAAGTTCAACATTATGAATAACAGAACCAAGAGGGATCACTCTCAAAGGAAGAGCATTACCAAGAGAAGGCTCTACCTTGTCTCCTGCAGCTACTTTTGCTCCAACAGAAATACCTGCAGGGGCTAAAATATAAGCTTTCTCACCATCAGGATATTGAATGAGACAAATTCGAGCACTTCGATTAGGATCATATTCGACAGAGGTAACTTCAGCAGAAGTATCTCTTCGAAGTCTTTTAAAATCAATAATACGATATTTTTTCTTATGACCACCACCACGATGGCGTGATGTTTTACGCCCGTTGTTATTACGGCCACCTGTTCGGGTCTTTGCTTCAGAGAGAGATTTCTCAGGCTTGCTTTTTGTAATTTCCTCAAACGATGGCAGAGCTTTAAAGCGCTGCGATGGCGTAAGTGGTCTAAATGTTTTGAGTGCCATGGTAGGTAAAATTAGGTAATATCGATCTTATCTCCTGGTGCCAAACTAACAATGGCTTTTTTCCAATGAGCACGACGTCCAAAATCAGCACGACGTTCTCTTTTTTTCTTGCCTGCGTATTGCATGGTGCGAACTGAAAGAACATGTTTTTTAAAAAGACGTTCAATAGCCTTCTTAATCTCAATTTTATTGGCTTCTGGGTTAACCTGAAAAATATATTGATTTAATTTTTCAGCAATTAAGCTTCCTTTTTCACTAATGTGAACTTTACGAATGATATGATAGTGATCTTTCATCTTTATTCTTTATGTTGCGAGACGCTATCCAGACGCTGAGCAAGAGCTGAAAGAGCCTCTTGGGTGATGATAATTTTATCGAAAGCGAGAAGATTCTCAGTATTTACTTCCTGAGAGTTCATAAGAAGCGCACTATCAACATTGCGAGCACTCAAAAATGTGTTCTTAGGAAAAGCTGGCGCAATGATCAAGGTGCTGTTACTACCACTTACTTCTCCATGAATTTTTGGAAGAGTTTCAATAAAAATTTTAGTCTTTGGTTCTTGAATTTCAAAAGATTCAACAAGAAAAACATCTCCTGCGAGAATGCGAGAACTTAATGCTTTTCGGAAGGCGAGCTTTTTAACAGCTTTTGTTATGTTTTTTGCATAGGAACGTGGATGAGGTCCATGAGAAACACCTCCCCCTACCCAAACTGGTGAACTAGCATATCCAGAACGCGCACGGCCCGTTCCTTTTTGCTTCCACGGTTTCTTTCCAGAAAGATTAACAGTAGCTTTTGTTTTTACACAGGCAGTTCCGCTACGACGATTAGCTTGCATAGCAACAACCACATCGTGAACAGCTTGAGTACCTTTACCATTAGTGATTATTTTGATATTAGCTTTTTCCGCTAAATCAGAAGTAAGAAGTGTGGATTTCATTAGTATTAATCCTTAATTATTTGACGAGCTTTGCTGATTTTTTCTTTGCAGGCCGCACAACAACATACCCACCCTTGGCTCCAGGAACCGCTCCGCTAATGAGAATAACGCCGTCATTTTCACGAACTTGAATAATTTCAAGGTTTTGAGTTGTGATGCGATTATCTCCCATATGACCAGGCATACCCATGTTTTTCCAAACACGGCCCGGTGTCAGACGATTTCCGATAGCACCATTACGACGATGCATCATAGAACCATGAGTCTCGGGTTGTCCAGCAAATTTAAAACGTCGGACTACACCTTGAAATCCTTTACCTTTACACGTGCTGATGACATCCACAAATTGACCAACTTGAAAATTGGTAACAGGCCAATCGCCCAACTCTGGAGCAACTTCACCATCCGCTAAACGAAATTCCTTTTGAAAGCGCTTCGGCGTTGAGCCTGCCTTAGAAAAATGACCATTTTGAGCTTTTGTAACACGCTGTACTTTTTGATCATCAAAGCCTAGCTGGACAGCATCATAGCCTTCTTTTTCTTTTGTTTTAATCTGAAGAATACGATTACCTGCAACTT
The DNA here is from genome assembly GCA_044326465.1 of Chthoniobacterales bacterium. Classification (GTDB taxonomy): domain Bacteria; phylum Verrucomicrobiota; class Verrucomicrobiia; order Chthoniobacterales; family UBA6821; genus CAIWMF01. The sequence continues at coordinate 13,088 of JBIRBD010000006.1, read as the reverse complement.
CAACAATAGTCACAGCGCGAGCATGGCCTTGCGTATCATAGATACGGGTCATTGCAATTTTTTTTCCGAGAATTCCAATAGTCATATCAAATCTAAGTCGTTATATTTTTATCGAGATATCCACACCTGCTGGCAGATTGAGCTTACGAAGCTCATCAACAGTCTTAGCAGTTGGCTCAAGAATATCGAGCAAGCGTTTATGTGTACGAATTTCAAACTGGTCCATTGATTTTTTGTCAACATGCGGTGATCTATTGACAGTAAATTTTTCAATATGTGTTGGCAAGGGAATAGGTCCAGCAACTTTTGATCCAGTACGTTTAGCCGTTTCAACAATTTCCAATGCGGAAATATCGAGAAGGCGAAAGTCAAACCCTTTAAGGCGAATACGAATGCGATGTCCAGCGGCCATGGTAATAGTATATTAATTTTTTTGATCTAGAACCGCTGCCAGGACTTGTGCTGGCACTTGTTCAAAGTGTGATGGTTCCATTGAGTAAGCGGCCCGCCCTTTGGAAAGTGAGCGGATAGCTGTTGCATAACCGAACATTTCGGCAAGAGGCACCTCGGCGTTAACGCTAGTGCTAACCGTTTTTGTTTCGATCGACATAATTTTTCCACGACGACGATTGAGATCCCCCATAATATCGCCTTGATATTCTTCAGGGGTAATAGCTTCCACCTTCATAATCGGCTCAAGAAGGATAGGCTTTGCTTTCTTCATGGCATCTTTAAGAGAAAAAATAGCGGCCATCTTAAATGCTAGCTCGTTAGAATCAACGTCGTGATAAGAGCCATCTGTAATATCAATATGAAGATCAATCACTGGATATCCGCCAACTACGCCATTTAGCGTGGCTTCATTAAGACCTTTAATAACTGCTGGAATAAATTCCTTTGGAATGGTTCCTCCAACTACTTTATTTTCAATAGTGATTCCCTTGCCACGTTCATTAGGCGTGATCTTAATAACAACATGTCCATACTGACCACGACCACCAGATTGCTTGACAAGCTTTCCTTCACCCTCAGATGATGTAAGAACTGTTTCTTTATAAGCAATCTGGGGCTTACCAGAAGCTGCATCAACTTTAAATTCACGCAGCATCCGATCACGAATGATTTCAAGATGAAGCTCCCCCATACCTGCAATAATGGTCTGGCCAGTATCTTCGTTTGTGAAAACACAGAACGTTGGATCTTCTTCAGAAAGACGTTGTAGGGCATTTCCCATCTTTTCTTGGTCAGCTTTTGTCTTTGGCTCAATAGACATTGAAATAACTGGATCAGGAAAAGAAGGAGGCTCAAGAAGAATCGGGTGATCTTCATCACAGAGTGTATCTCCTGTTGTTATATTGCGAATACCAACAATAGCCGCAATATCCCCTGAATAGCAGGTCTCAATATCTTGCCTTTTATCAGCTTGAATCTGAATGAGGCGACTAATGCGCTCTCTCTTATTAGTCCGGGGATTATATACTGTATCGCCTTTGCTTAGCTTACCGGAGTAGACACGGAAAAAAACCAATTTACCAACAAAAGGATCACTCCAAAGTTTAAAGGCAAGCGAACAAAAAGGCTCATGATCGCTAGTAATGGCAAGTTTTTCTTTACCGTTATCTGGGTTATGACCTTGTGCAGGAGCTATGTCAATAGGACTTGGAAGATAGTCAACGACTGCATCTACAAGATATTGAACACCTTTATTTTTAAAAGCCGATCCGCCAGCGACAGGTACAAATCGATTGCTCGTTGTTTGACGGCGGATAGCGCGTTTTAAGTCTTCCTTGGTAACAGGCTTTTCCTCTAAAAATAGATTTCCGATTTCCTCATCGAGATCCATCATTTGATTGACGAGATCTTCATAGGCTTTTTGAGCCATCTCTACGTGATCGCTAGGAATTTCTTCAATGGTATATGTTGAACCCATGCTAGCGTCATCGGCATAGAGAACTACTTTTTGATTTATAACATCAATTTGGCCACGAAGAGTATCCTCGGCGCCAAGAGGGATTAAGATAGGCCAAGCATTAGCCCCAAGCTTGGTGCGCATGTCATTAACGGCATTAGCAAAGTTAGCACCTGTACGATCCATCTTATTAACGAAGGCAATACGAGGAACACCATATTTATTGGCTTGGCGCCAAACAGTCTCTGATTGAGGTTGTACCCCTGCAACGCCACAAAAAACAGCAATAGCACCATCCAAGACACGCAAGGAACGCTCTACTTCAGCCGTAAAATCTACGTGGCCAGGAGTGTCAATAATATTGACTCGCTGTTCAATGTTTTCAAAAAGTTTAACGATACCTGGTTCGGATCGCTGCTTCCAACTGCAAGTAGTAGCTGCTGAGGTGATCGTAATGCCACGCTCTCTTTCTTGTTCCATCCAATCAGTAACGGTCGTTCCCTCATGAACTTCACCAATCTTATGGATCATTCCTGTGTAAAAAAGAACACGCTCGGTTAATGTGGTTTTACCAGCATCAATGTGCGCACAGATTCCAATATTGCGCGTCCTTTCCAAAGGAAAAGCGCGATCTGGAGAATTAGGATTGGAAGTATCGGTCTTAACGGAGGCCATAAAAGTTCTAAATCTACCAACGGAAGTGTGCAAAGGCGCGATTGGCTTGCGCCATTTTGTGAAGATCGTCTCGTTTTTTAATAGCGGAACCTTGACCTGCGGATGCATCCTTAAGTTCATTTGCAAGTGCCTTAGCCATTGGAATTCCTTTGCGTTTGCTAGCAAAGGTAACAAGCCAACGCATCGCAAGAGCTAATGAGCGATCTGTTGCAACTTCCATCGGAACTTGGTAAGTAGCTCCACCAACGCGACGACTTTTGACTTCAAGACGAGGGCGGATGTTCTCGATAGCTTTTTGAAGTACATCAAGAGGATCGATAACCTCTGCTGCTGCTCGAGTAGTCTCGATAGCAGTGTAAACAATCTTTTCTGCGATGGAACGTTTTCCATTACGCATAACAGAAGTGATTAAACGGGCCACTAGTGGGCTAGCGTAGCGAAGATCTCGCTTAACTTCTTTATGAATAACGCGTTTGCGGCGGGACATGATGATTGTTAGGTTAAATAAAAATGGTTATCTTTTTTTCTTGCCTTTAGTGGCCTGTGCTTCTTCTCCTGCTTTAGGACGCTTTGCTCCATACTTTGAACGGCTACGGCGACGACCATCAACACCAAGACTGTCGAGTGTGCCGCGGACAATGTGATACCGAACTCCGGGAAGATCCTTCACTCGTCCACCACGAACAAGAACAATCGAGTGCTCTTGCAAATTGTGCCCCTCGCCTGGAATGTAAGCGATGACTTCTTGGCCATTAGTCAAGCGAACCTTTGCAACTTTGCGCAATGCAGAGTTTGGTTTTTTCGGCGTACGAGTCATGACCTGAACGCAAACGCCACGACGTTGCGGACAATTCACTAAAGCTGGTGATTTTGATTTCACCAAAACTTTACGGCGTCCTTTTCGTACGAGTTGATTGATAGTCGGCATAGTGTTAATTCGATCTTAGCGAGTCTGTATCAGGCTTTTCAGGCTTTCAATTTATTTTACTTAGAGAAATAAATGCTCTTACCAGGAACATGTCGCCATGTTGACAAGAGGCCTAGTGAAAGACCGTGAGGGGTGAATGTAGTGGAATATAGGATGAGTGCAAGAAAATTTTAATAATTTTCCAAGAAGAAATTTCTTAGGCGATAGAAGATAGGAGATGGGAGGTAGAAATTAAGCTCTTACCACGAACATTTTTTTTAAAATCCTTTACTGCTATTCATTCATTAGCGTTATTTTACTTTATGTGATGCTATTTAGAGCCTGTTCAAAAAATATCGATTTTTTACGAATGATTTTTTAATTTTGTTGCTGATATTACCATCTTAACAATAACGAGTAACGAGTAGCGTGCATGCTCACGATTGAAAGATCATTTTTAAAAAATCATTTGCTTATAAATGACCTGATTTAACGTTTTTGATGAAATAGCTATATTATAAGTTGAGCTTGGATAAAAAATACTCGTTACCCGCTACTCACCACTCGTTACTTTACCGCATAAATTGCAGCTTCCAGCCTCAGGAAAAATATTCTTTTAAAATTTGACCTTCGTCGGACGCTCTATCTCCAACCTCCTATCTCTGATCTCCTAAATGCTTCTTCTCGGCTCACACGTTCCAACAATTGGTGGAGCAGCGCATGCGTTCGATAGAGCAGCAGGCATTGGCTGCACGGCCATGCAAATTTTTGTAAAAAACAATATGCAGTGGGTTGCAAAACCGCTCGAACCAAAAGATGTCAAGTCATTTCTTCACCATCCGCTCCGCTCAAAAATTCGCGTCGTGATTGCTCATGCTGGTTATCTGATTAACCTTGGTGTACGCGGATCAGAAAATCATAAAAAATCACTACTCTCCCTCTCTGCAGAATTATTACGTTGTGATCAATTAGAAATTCCTTATCTCGTACTGCACCCAGGAGCGCATCTTGGAGCCGGCATTAATGAAGGCGTTCGTTGTGTTATTGAAAGCCTCAACATGATACATCAGCACCTACCTCACCTCAAAACGACCATTGTTCTTGAGACAACAGCCGGGCAAGGCTCCTGCCTAGGATCACGTTTTGAAGAGATTGCAGACATTCTTAACAGCGTTGAAGAGCCAGAGCGTCTTCGCGTCTGTCTCGATACCGCGCATGTTTTTGCAGCCGGTTATGACATTGCAAAAAATCCTGAAAAGGTTTTTTCAGCGTTTGATAAAATCATCGGCCTTGACCAACTCTGTGTCCTTCATCTTAATGATTCCAAGACTGCGCTTGGTTCTCATGTTGACCGTCATGAACATATTGGCGAAGGCAAAATTGGACTCCCCGCCTTTCGTTGGATCATGAATGCAAAAAAACTTTCTGCTATTCCAAAAATTTTAGAAACACCTAAAGGTAAGGATCTCAAAGAGGATGCAGCAGCGATGAAGCTGCTTCGCAGCTTCGTACCCGTTTAGTCAATGCCGTCAACTTAAGGAATTAACTAAAAACGTGAATGAAAATGAAAAAGTTGGCGTAAGCAGTTGGATCGGAAGCTGGTTGTTATGAAGCCGTGGCTAACCTACACGGTTAGTGAGGCTTTAGAACGAACAGCTTCAGTCCGACTATATTGCGTCAAAAATTTTATTTTTATTTACGTTTTTAACCTTCTACTTCCTTGCAGTTTCCAGCGCCGCTTTAACAGCCTCTTCGATTTCTGCATAAAGTTCAGGATTGCCTTTAAGCACTTCTTTTGCAGCGTCGCGACCTTGTGCAAGTTGATTCCCTTTGTAGCTCATCCAAGAACCACGCTTCTCAACAATATTTTGTTCGAGCGCCAAATCAAGCAATGATCCCGTGCTGGAAATTCCTTCGTTATACATGATATCAAATTCTGCTTCTGTAAAAGGAGGGGCCACTTTATTTTTAACAACTTTAATGCGCGTGCGATTTCCTGTCACCGTACCATCACTCTGCTTAATTGCTCCGATACGACGAATATCAACACGGACACTGGAGTAGAATTTAAGAGCCTTCCCGCCTGGCGTGGTTTCTGGACTTCCAAACATAACGCCAATTTTTTCACGAATTTGATTGGTAAAAATCATGCATGTATCAGCCTTAGAAATAAAAGCTGTCAACTTTCTCATCGCTGCACTCATTAACCTGGCTTGCGCGCCAACAACGGTATCACCAATATCTCCTTCAAGTTCACCCTTCGTTACCAAAGCCGCGACGGAATCAAGAACAACAACATCGAGTGCATTGGAACGAACCAATGTTTCACAGATTCGTAGAGCTTCTTCCCCAGAGCTTGGTTGAGAGACAAGTAACTCTTCTAAATTAACACCAAGCTTGCGTGCGTAAGCAGAATCAAGTGCATGCTCAACATCAATAAATGCAGCAAGACCACCTCGTTTCTGTGCTTGTGCAATCACTGAAAGAGTTAACGTTGTTTTTCCAGACGATTCTGGCCCATAGATTTCAATAATACGTCCGCGTGGAAATCCGCCTACCCCGAGGGCACGATCAATCAAAAGATTTCCAGTGGGAATTACAGAAATAGCCTGCGTTGCTTCTTGACCAAGACGCATAATCGCGCCATCACCATAATCTTTTGCGATCTGCTGAATCGCCATATCCAAATTTTTAGCGCGAGCCGCAAGTGCTTTTTCAGTCATTGCTGGAGCTTTATCGGAGGAGACGGATTTTTCTTCGGCTTTGGACATAGGAGTAATTAGATAGAATGATGATAATGAGAGAAAACTAATTAGTAATTAGCGAACAGCGAAAGGTAATAGTTAAAAACTCATGGGTAAAGAGTAAAGGAAGGTAATTGCTCATCTCCTTCTAGCGAAGAAGAGGAGCAAGAAGTTGTCGGTTGTCGGTTATTGGTTGTTTTTGTTCGAAAAATTTGTTTTTAAAAAATGCACTTTTATCAGCCTCTTAGGACAATGCTTCTTTTTTAGCAGCTAAGAAAAAAGTTATTTCTTCACTATCAACCGAGAACCAATAACCATTGCTTATCTCGAGAAGGAGATGATCAATTACAGTCTTGCCTGTTAATTTTAAAAAGCCAGTAATACCTCTATGGATGGACCATCTCGCATAACCAACACAACAGTAGTACGAGACGAGCGTTATGAATCGCCTCCTCCTACGCGACGCGTGCTCAAGGATTCTACAAATACTGCCTATGGCATTCGGCAGGTTGATTCTTCACCAAGAAAGGGGTCGACGATTTTTGAAAAAGAAAATTCAAATAACGAAAATACTCCTCCTCATACTCCTGAGAGAAAAATTAGTGTTGAGAAAGTCACCTCTTCGCCAGAAGGATTTAAAAAAGGAGGCACTCCACCAAGAAAAGCTGCTCTAGATGATGGTAATGTTTATTTTCCAATATCTGGGGGAACAACAGGAAGAAGCGTTAGCGTTCTTGGAAATGATGGTCCTTTACCATTTGATGCTATAATAGGAAGGAGCCTTCTTACACCACCGGATATAGGGCATCCACTTTTTGATCTTGCCGCAAAAGGTTCTTCTAATGAGTTGCCGCAAGCTGCTGCCAAGAGTTCTTCTGGTATCATGCTGAAATCGTTAAAAATGCCTAAGCTTTCTTTTTCTGGCCTTGGGATAGCTGATCCAGAAGCTGAAGTTTCTCAAGAGTCATTTATTTCTGAAGAAAAACTTTCAGAGCTTGGATGTAAATTTATTCCTGAAGATCTCGGTGCTAATAAATTTTTGTCCGAGCAAGGAATGGATGTTGGAGATCTCATCGGTACTGGAGCCAATGGTTTTGTTTATGATATTATATTAAATAATAATGCTTCTACGCCTCTTCGTGTAGCTGCTCCTCTTATTTACAAAAAAGAAAAGCAACCAAGACTGGTAGCAGCTAAAAAACCTTGGCGTCATGGTGAATTATCGCTTCTAAGACTTAATTTGCCTTATGCCGCTAAAACTCTCTTTTTAATTATTCAAGTAAATAATATTAAAAATCTTAAGCAATTTTATGTTCCTGCAGATAGTATAAGAGAATACATGAGGCAAATTTCTGAAGATGCTAGTGTCAAAATAGTCGGTCATATTGAGCCGAAAGCTCCAGGAAAAAATCTTATGAGTTTGATAGAAGAAGACAAAAACTTTTTCCATCCAGATCGCCCCCATCTCGCTAATATTATTCGAGCCGCGGATGATTTTTTACGTGCTGCTTATGATAGTAACTTTATTCATCGTGATTTAAAGCCAGCAAATATCATGTACGATCCTGCGTCAGGAAAAGTCACTATTATTGATGCAGGTGAGGCATCACGTCTGCGGCGCCGTAACAAAACTGATGATCAAACAAAAAGACCAGAAGAAACAAAAAAAGGTCTTGCTTCCAATCCAGAGGGATCAACTTCTTATCTTGGGACACGCTGTTTTATGGCGCCATCAGTAGCTAAAGGTCGAGAATATGGATCAGAGGTCGATTTTTTTAGTGCTGGGATGGTTTTGTTGAATTTAATTAGTAAAGATGATTTTGAAAAATTCAAATTAAGCATAACCCCACTTGCAATAAGCGATATATTCTACGATCAAATTCCAAGTGAGTGTTTAGAAGTTTATTTAAGCAAGCTTGGTCTGCATAGCGAGACTTCAACAATCCTGGAACAGCATTCTTATCTCAGGAATATCATCAATTCTTATTTCCAAATCTCCGCTATTAATGGTCCTGAAAAAGAGGATCTCCGTCAGCAGGCGATGAGAACATCAAAAAACTTAATTAATGAGCTTTTTGCTTTAGGATCAAAGAGTTAATAATCTTGGATTCCATCACCGTTTTTAGGTTTAACCCAAATAGCGTAATGAGTATAGCCTGGCTTTTTGAAACACAAAAAAATCGTATTTGTCTAGGTCTTGAGTCGATGGCTTTATTGCTCGAAAAACTTGGGCATCCAGAAAAAAAACTCCAGGTGCTTCATGTTGCAGGTACCAATGGGAAGGGTTCAGTTTCTGCTTTTGCGGAATCGGTGCTTCGTGCGGAAGGTTATTTAACAGGACTTTATACATCACCACATTTGATAGAGATTAATGAACGCATTCGTATTAACGGCGAAAATATTACACAGGCCTGTTTAGAAGAGGGGATAGAGCGTTTGCAATTTGCACTTCGTGGTTTAGAAAAACAGCCGACGTTTTTTGAACTGACGACCGCACTTGCTTTCGATGTTTTTGCACGAGCAAGGCTTGATGTTGTTGTTTTAGAAACAGGCCTCGGTGGACGTCTTGATGCTACTAATGTTGCGCCAAAATTGGCCTGTGCTATTACCTCAATCAGCCTCGATCATATGGAATACCTTGGTCCAACACTCGCACACATCGCGCGCGAAAAAGCTGGCATTATGCGTAAAGACATCCCTGTTATTTCTGTGCCACAGCCTTCAGAGGCTCATGCAGTCTTAATCACAGAGGCCAAAAAAGTTAGAGCGCCACTAGAATTTGTGACCGATCCTCTTTCTGAAAGATGTGAGCTAGGGCTTGCGGGTTCTTACCAACGTTGGAATGCAGCACTGGCATTAGCATTGGTCAAAAAAGCAGGATTTAAGATCTCTTCGGAAGCTCAAAAGATGGGGCTTGAGAAGGTTTCATGGCCTGGACGTTTTCAAAAAATTTTAATCAGGGATGCAAATAGTATTACACGTACAATTATTTTAGATGGGGCACATAATCCAGCAGCCGCAGAAAGCCTGGTTCAGACATGGAAGGAAGAATTTCCCAATCAATCCTGTGCATTAATTTTTGGAGCGTTGGCTGATAAGCAAGGGAGCGTGATGCTTGAGAGCTTGAAAACAATTGCTAAAGAAGTTTTTTTAGTGCCGATTGCATCACCGCGAACAGCTTTGCCAGAGGATTTATTGCCACTGTTTTCCAAGATAAAAACTTTTTCATCGCTTGAGGAGGCGTTCAAACAACTTTTTTTCGATAAAAAAGATTCTTCTTTCCTTTTTGATAAGGTTCATAACATCCCTATTTTACTTGCTGGATCACTATTTCTAGTGGGTGAGGCTCTTGCTCTCTTGCAAGGAAAGGAATATCGTTCCTCAATGCAGTAATTAAGAGCTTTCAAAAGGGCTCTGCGATGAGTCAACTTTTTTAATTTCAAAAAAGTGATTTCTTCTGTTTCCGGATATCGTTGAAGGGTGCAGAATCATCGCCCCGTAAAATATTGGAAAAAGGAAAATCTTTCCTTCTTTCTTTTTTATTAAAAGCAAAAACTACAGGCATCAGAAGGGGAATTCTATTTTTTCTTCCTGATTGTTCCTCCTAAATTCTTCAAGTTTTTCAACCTCTCAACCCCTCAACTTCTTTAATTAATATGATAACGAACCAACTTTCTCTTGATGGTGTTGATCCTCTCGCCGGTAAAGAGTTTAAAGTCTGCAAACGAGATAGTCACACAGAACTTTTTAATGAAGAACGCATCCGCTATGCCATTGAGCGTGCTTTTAAAGCTGAGCGTGAGATTTCTATAGAAAATTCTCTGGCCGAAGAAGATAACGCAGCTGTTGACTTGATGGCTGCGGAGATTGTGGAGCGTTTGTTATGTCGAGCGTTACATGGTGAAGTTTTAGAAATTGAACGGGTGCAAGATGCGGTTGAAGAAGCCTTGATGCGTCAGGGCTATCATACGATTGCACGGCGTTACATTATTTATCGTGAAGACCGTCGGAAAGCTCGTTCGCTCCGTGATAGCGATCAACATTCTTCATCAGCCCTTCATGTGCTATTGCCTAATGGTAGTCGTGAATTACTCGAACCCCATCGAATTCGTCGCAGTATCATTCGTGCCTGTCGTGGATTTGAAGATCGCTGTGAAACACGCGAGATGGCCGAAGAAACATTAAGAAATCTTTATGACGGTGTTCGCATTGATGAGATTGAAAAAGCAATGATCTTTGCTGCAAAAACACGAATTGAAATTGATCCAGCTTATGGTTACGTCACTGCTCGACTTTTATTGGAATCGATTTATCGTGAGGTAATACCAGGATTTAAGCACTATAATCATTTAGCTATTGCGCATGCCTTTCATTTTCCTAAATACTTGGAAGAGGGAGTAAGCCACGGGCGACTCTCCCCACACTTGTTGGATTTTGATTTAGAAGCACTTGCTTCTGCAATGAAACCTGAGCGTGATTTGCAATTCAATTACATGGGGCTACAAACCATTTATGATCGCTATCTCCTTCATATTGGTGGTCGTCGTATCGAAACGCCTCAATATTTTTGGATGCGTGTCTCGATGGGGTTATCGCTTAATGAAGGTTCCTTAAAAAATGAGCGTGCTATTGAATTTTACAATTTGCTTTCATCGTTTCTTTTTACTTCATCAACACCGACGTTATTTAATTCAGGAACGCTTCATCCTCAATTGAGCTCTTGCTATTTGACGACGGTGATGGATGACCTAGATCATATTTTTAAATGCATTGGTGATGATGCAAAACTTTCTAAATGGGCTGGAGGGCTGGGTAACGACTGGACAAATGTACGCGCCAGTGGCTCTCTTATTAAAGGAACTAATGGTGAGAGCCAAGGTGTTATTCCTTTTTTAAAAGTTGCCAATGACACAGCCGTAGCTGTAAATCAAGGTGGCAAAAGGAAGGGAGCAATGTGTGCCTATCTCGAAACATGGCATCTCGATATTGAGGAATTTTTTGAACTACGAAAAAATGTTGGCGACGAGCGTAGGCGCACGCACGACATGAACACCGCCAATTGGATCCCTGATCTTTTCATGAAACGTATTCGCGAGAATGATTCCTGGACGCTCTTCACACCCAGCGATACTCCTGACTTGCACGATCTCTACGGGTTTGCTTTTGAAAAACGCTACGAAGAGTATGAGCGCATGGCAGAAAGCGGCGTTATCAAGCATTTCAAAAAGGTTGAAGCAGTATCGCTTTGGAGGAAAATGTTATCCATGCTTTTTGAAACAGGCCATCCTTGGATTACTTTTAAAGACCCATCAAACGTTCGTTCGCCGCAAGATCATGTTGGCGTGGTGCATAGTTCTAACCTTTGTACAGAGATTTTGCTCAATACATCAGAACATGAAACCGCTGTTTGTAATCTTGGTTCCATTAATCTCCCTCTGCATACAACGGAGCAAGGGCTGAATTTACCCCTCCTGGAATCCACAATCACCACAGCGCTCCGTATGCTCGATAATGTGATTGATATTAATTATTATCCGACCTCAGAAGCACGTAATGCTAATTTAACACATCGGCCTGTAGGGTTAGGCCTCATGGGCTTTCAAGATGCTCTTTACAAAATGAAAATGAGCTACGCAAGTCATGAGGCAGTCGCTTTTGCCGATCATAGCATGGAAGCAATTTCGTATTATGCCATTTTAGCTTCCTCAAAACTCGCGCAAGAACGTGGTCCTTACAGTTCCTTTAAAGGTTCAAAATGGGATGGTGGACTTTTGCCAATTGATACAATTGATCTTTTGGAGCAAGAACGGGGGATTCCAGTCTTGATGGATAGGACTTCTACACTGGATTGGGAGGTTGTGCGCAAGTCTATTGCAACTCATGGTATGCGTAATAGCAACTGCATGGCGATTGCACCAACGGCTACTATTTCTAACATCACAGGAGTTGCACAATCCATTGAGCCCACCTTTAAAAATCTTTTTGCAAAAGGAAATCTGAGTGGTGATTTTACGGTGATTAATAGTTATCTCGTGGAGGACTTGAAAGCACTAGGTCTTTGGGATCGCTCGATGATTGAAGAGCTGAAATATATGGATGGATCGATTCAAGAAATTGAACGCATCCCAGCTTCCATTCGTGAGATCTACCGAACAGCCTTTGAAATAGAGCCTGTCTGGTATATTGAAGCGGCAAGTCGTCGTCAAAAATGGATTGACATGGGCCAGTCACTCAACCTCTATATCGCAGCTCCAAACGGACGCAAGCTCCATGAAATGTACATGTATGCTTGGGAGTGCGGATTAAAAACAACGTATTACTTGCGCTCCGTAGCAGCTAATACTGTTGAGAAAACCACACTGCAATCCCGACCACGTTGGGCTAGTGAAGGAAAAGCTGATGATCTGCCGCTTATTAAACCGGAGATAATGGCTTGTAGCCTCGAGGCACGTATGAGTGGGGAAGAATGCGAAGCGTGTCAATAGCGGGAAAGTAATGAGTAAAAAGTAAAGGGTAATGAGCAATTACGCGGTAGTCGCCTGAAAGGACGCGGGGTTTTTTCGTTAAAGATAGAGGCTTATCTTTAACGATGAGGCTTGTATCGTTAAAGTTCAGGTTTTAGTCTTTTGTCATGAAAAGAGGCCTGCAAGGTTATTAGCTACTCTCTTTTTTTAAAATTATGAAAAACCAAATCCTCAGAAAAATTCTTTTTCTTTGTCTGCTCGCGTCTGCGCAGATACAAGCATGCCTCCTCGCACACGAGCAGACGTTGACTTATGGGCAGCAAAATTCATCCGGCAAAGGTTCAATCTCTTGCGCAGTTACTGCTGCACAATATTGTGATTTTTTAAAT